>NZ_JAUPTE010000091.1:0-25765 GCF_036701705.1 Microcoleus sp. w1-18aA5
TGATGCGGAAATTGGTGCATTTGGCTTTTGGTATTTTAAAGTCCCAAAAGCCTTTCGACCCCAATTATTTACTTGCTACCCCTTGACAGGTCAAGACAGTATCTACAACTAGAAATGGCGGATTTGTATGGTGTATATCTAGACAAGTGCTTCTTGATAATCGAGATTTTCATCGAGATAAATAGCCCGAATATCCTCCGGCAAGTTGGATTCTAAAGTTTGATATCCTTTTTGCAGCAAAGCCTTTACCTGAGCGGGCGAAATGGCTTCGCCTTCTGCTTGCAAATAAGCTGCAATTCGAGTTTCGCTCCAGCGGAAAGTCTGAGCCATCAACACCACTAAACGCGGCAGCGGCGCTAACAACTCCAAGGCTTGTTTGACGTAACACCACAGGGGAGGCGGAGCCGATTGCAAAGAGTAGTGAATCGACTCAACAGGGGGCAATTCAGCTTGATTGATGCAGACGGCGGTGACATTAATCAGCCAGTTTTGGAGACTAAGATTTCCGCCATCAGACTCTTGGATCTCGCGGCGCAAATCGAGGCCTCGCAGTTCGTGATAGATGTGCAGCCAAGTGTGGGCAAACAGGTAATCGCCTTGTACGGGCGATCGTACGGAATGGCGAATCAGGGAGTGGACTATTTGAGCGTAGCGGCAAAAAATCGCCGTGAAAAACCTACCCTGATCGGGATGGTTTTGAAACAGAGTCAATAATTCCTGGTCGCTGTGATGGAACAGGGATTTGACTACAGGATGGTTGAGTTCTGAAAAATTAGGTGTTTGCACAATTGTTCTGGAAAGGTTTTGGGAATAAATGCTGGTGCAGCCCGATTCTACACGATTTGTCGATCGACATTCCAGAGTTGAGGGCTATTTTTTAGCGGTGCGGTGCCAGCAGAGCGGTATTTCTGGCATTTTGTCCCTCTTTCAAGATAATATATACTTTTCACTTGTGCGATCGGGCTTTTCACACATCAGAAAAGTTATCAAAAACTCTGGCTATATTACTTCCCCTAAAAAAGAATTTTCACCGGAACAATGCGTGTCGGTTCATCACGATAAATTAAAAAAGATCGCTTACTTATATCGTTTCCGGTAGCATCAGAATGATACCGAGGACGCAGCAGTGCCGTGTCCTGACTGTGGGTAATATTAATTCCGATGCTACCGGAGTTGATATTACTACTATAAATAACCATATCCTCCACCCCCCGGAGTCTCAATGACAAACACATCCCCCGGCTGCATTTCCAAACTCGCCGTACTTCCCAACTCCTCAACCTTTCCATCAACCTTTTCAACATAATTCCGTCCAACTTTACCGGCTTCACCCCCCTTCAAACCGCAAGGAGAAATCACCCGCCGCCCCGATAAAATTCCCGCCGTCATCGCTTCCCGAAACCGCACTCGCCGCACAACTCCATTACCGCCGCGATGACATCCATTCCCCCCACTATTAGCCCGAATTTCAAAACTTTCTAACAACACTGGGAACCGCCACTCTAATACTTCGGGATCGGTTAAACGCGAATTAGTCATGTGAGTTTGTACCGAATCAGTGCCGTCAAAATCTGCACCAGCCCCCGAACCGCCGCAAATAGTTTCATAATATTGATAGCGCTGATTTCCAAAGGTAAAATTATTCATAGTTCCCTGAGAAGCCGCCATCACTCCCAACGCACAATACAAAGCATCGGTAATATTCTGCGATGTTTCCACATTGCCGGCAACTACCGCCGCTGGATAGCGAGGATTTAGCATACAGCCTTCGGGATTGATGATTTCGAGAGGTTTCAAACAGCCAGCATTGAGAGGAATATCGTCATCTACCAACGTGCGGAAAACATACAAAACAGCGGCTTTGCACACGGCTGCGGGAGCATTAAAATTGTTGGATTGTTGAGCAGAAGTGCCACTAAAGTCTATTTTTGCACTGCGCGCAGATTTGTCAATTGTAATCGCTACCTTAATTTGTCCGCCACTATCCATCGGATAAGTAAATTCGCCATCTTGCAAAACATCAATTACCCTGCGTACCGACTCTTCCGCATTGTCTTGTACGAAGCCCATATAAGCTTGCACAGTCTCTAATCCATAATGTTCTACCATCTTGAGAAGTTCTTCGGCGCCGCGCTTGTTAGCAGCAATTTGTGCTTGCAAATCGGCTATATTTTGAGGAGAATTGCGAACTGGAAAATTACCCGATGTCAGAAGTTCTAGTAATTGTTCTTCTCGAAAATTGCCCTCGCTTACTAACAGGAAATTGTCAAGCAATACACCTTCTTCAGTTACTGTTGTACTGTTAGGAGGCATGGAACCGGGAGTAATGCCGCCGATGTCGGCGTGGTGTCCCCGCGAGGCCACATAAAACAAAGGAAGGCAGGAATCACGATCGAATACTGGAGTAATAACGGTGATATCTGGTAAATGCGTGCCGCCGTTGTAGGGATTGTTAGAAACATACACATCGCCCGGTTGAATCGCATTGCCTTGTGCTAAAATTAAAGCTTCAACGCTTTCGCTCATCGAGCCCAGATGTACGGGAATGTGCGGCGCGTTGGCAACTAATTGCCCGTGTTTGTCGAAAATTGCACAGGAAAAGTCGAGACGTTCTTTGATGTTGACTGAGGAACTTGTGTTTTGCAATGTGACTCCCATTTGTTCCGCGATCGCCCGAAACAAATTATTAAAAATTTCCAGCAAAACCGGATCGGATTTAGCCGCAGATAAACCCGAATGAACGCGGATATTATCTGCGTCCATCTGCGTGCATCTGCGGTTCAAAATTAAATCGTTATTTTCGGTGATTTCCCCTTCCCAGCCCGGTTCTATGATATTAGTTCCCGTAGCTTCAACAATCATAGCAGGGCCTTCTATGCAGTCGCCCGATCGCAAATCGTCTCTCTGATAAACAGGCGTTTCCCGCCACCCGCCAGCAACATAGGTTTGCACGGTTGAAATTGGTTGCACAGGCAAGATGCCCGTGCCACAAGAGGGGGAAATTGTGGAGGCTTCCGGCACATCCATTCTTTCTACAACTTCCACGGAAACCGCTTCCACAATCAGCGGTTTTTCTGGCATAATAAAACTGTAACGCTGTCGGTGGGCTGCTTCAAATTCAGCCTGCATCGCCTCAATATTGTCAGCAAAATTGACCGCCAAAACCGAGTCACTTCCCTGATATTTTAAACGCAACTTGCTAACAACTAAAACCTCTGACACATTCTCTGTGTTCTCTGCGCCTCTGCGGTTCAATTCCCTCTTTCCATCTGCCTCCAATTCGGTTAAAATATAATGCAAATCAGGTAATAATTCTGCATTTAATTGTTGCTCGATCGCCCTTTCGCGAATAGCCCGCACATCAGCCAAACCCATACCGTAAGCGGACAACACACCCGCATAAGGGTGAATAAATACCCGTTTCATCCCCAAAGCATCGGCGATCGCACAAGCGTGTTGGCCGCCCGCACCCCCGAAACAGCACAATGTATACTCCGAAACATCGTAACCGCGCTGAAGCGAGATTTTTTTGACAGCATTTGCCATCTTTTCCACCGCGATCGCCAAAAAACCCTCCGCCACCTCTTCGGCCGTCCTCTCGCCCCCAATTTCCCCCGCTAATTGCACAAATTTTTGGTTTACTACCTCAGGGGCGATCGGCAAATCTCCATTCAATCCAAATACTTTCGGGAAAAAATCCGGTTGAATTTTCCCCAACATCACATTGCAATCAGTCACCGTCAAGGGGCCGCCTTTGCGATAGCAAGCGGGCCCAGGATTGGCCCCTGCGGACTCCGGCCCGACGCGGTAGCGAGCCCCGTCAAAAAAGACAATTGAACCGCCGCCGGCTGCTACAGTGTGAATTGCCATCACGGGCGATCGCAATCTCACCCCAGCAATTTCCGTCTCAAATTCGCGTTCGTATTCGCCGTTAAAATGGGCAACATCTGTCGAAGTTCCGCCCATATCAAAGGTAATAATTTTATCAAAACCTGCCTTTTTGCTCGTTTGAACTGCACCGACAATTCCCCCAGCAGGCCCGGATAAAATACTGTTTTTTCCTTGAAATTGTGCCGCGTCCACTAAGCCGCCATTCGATTGCATAAACATTAATTTGGGGGGCGGTGCCCCGGTGCCCGCCCCAACAGCCTCGTTCCCAGGCTGTGCCTGGGAACCCATATCCAGAGGCTCTGCCTCTCTTAATTGACTTGTTACTTGTTCGACATAACGCCGTAAAATCGGAGATAAATAAGCATCGACAACCGCAGTATCTCCCCGCGAAACCAGTTTCATCAGCGGGCTAACTTCGTGAGATACTGAAATTTGAGGAAAGCCAATTTCTTTCGCTATTTTAGCAACTTGTTTTTCGTGTTCCGAGTAGCGGTAGCCGTGCATGAATACGATCGCACAACTGCGAATTCCCTCATCGTATGCTTGCTGCAAAGACGGGATAAACTCGGTATTGACAGCAGTTAACTCCTCACCTTGAGCGCTGTAGCGTTCTGCAACTTCAATAACTCGATCGTACAGCATCTCCTGCAAAACAATGTGACGCGCGAAAATATTCGGGCGGTTTTGATAGCCAATTCTAAGCGCATCGCCGAAACCTTTAGTAATTAACAAAACTGTGCGATCGCCCTTTCGTTCCAGCAAAGCATTTGTCGCCACCGTCGTCCCCATTTTAATCGCTTCAATTTCGGCCGCAGGTATCGATGCGTCGGCGGGAATTCCCAGAATGTCGCGAATTCCTTGAACTGCGGCGTCGGTGTAGCGTTCCGGGTTTTCCGACAGCAGCTTGTGAATGACTAATTTACCGTCGGGGCTGTTGGCGACAATATCGGTAAAAGTGCCACCGCGATCGATCCAGAATTGCCAGCGAGTGCGATCGGGATAAGTAGGATTCATATCTCTTTTTTCTAAAATTTTTGCTTGACTAATTTACAAGTATTCAACAAACTTCTGTTCGAGTCAATTCATAAAATTCATAACTTCGGATCATAAAAGTCATAATTTCTGGCCGCTCAAACTAGCAGGCGATCGATCATGTTAATTATAGATGTCGAATGCCCTTGACTAACCCTTGACAAACACCAGCCAGAAAATCCAAATCCAAAGTCTCAATCCTATCGCTTTCTCGATGATAATGCGGATTTCGCATATTAGCAGTATCAGTCACCATAATAGCCGGATAACCATTATCCCAAAAAGGAACATGATCGCTGCGGCGAGTATCCGGCACAATTAAACCTCGATTAGGCACTGGTAGCCACTCACAGGGCTGACCAGATTTGCGAATTTTGCCACTCAAATTAATCAAATCGGGAACCGTCCGCAAAGTGCCAATTAAAGCAATAAAATTGCCACTATTTGGATAAAAATATTTCAAGCCTGCGGGATAGCTTTGAGAATTAGGATTATGGTTGCAATAACCCAACATTTCCAAACAAATCATTAACCGGATTGACTCTTGCTGTTGCTTGTATTTAGCTGCATGATGACTGCTTCCCAAACAACCGTATTCTTCCATATCGAAGGCAACTAATTGCACTGGATATTTGAGCGGCCCAGATGCGATCGCCCTTGCGAGTTCCAGCAAAACAGCAACACCAGTAGCATTATCATCGGCCCCAGGTGATCCGGGTACAGTATCGTAATGAGCACCAATTACGATCGGCGGCAACCGCTTATTAATCCGCTTTTCAATACCCAGATTCTCTTGCTTTCCCCCCTTAGCAAGGGGTGATTCTTCTTGCTTCCCCCCGTTAGCAAGGGGTGATTCTTCTTGCTTCCCCCCCTTAGCAAGGGGGGGACTGAGGGGGGGTAAATCCAAGATAAAATTGTGATGAATTCGCCCGCGCACCGAAAAATCGTCAATTTCTACAGTTCCCCACTGTGCCAACTGTTCGCGGATGTATTGCTGAGCATAAAAATGCCCTTCGGATGCGAGGTATGGGTTGCGATCGCGTACAATTTGAATCAGATGGCTGTGCAAGCGTTCCTTGAGATTCATGCGATCGGAGATACAATGAGTACACTAAGATTATATGGGATTGAATTATGATAGGAGAAGTCAGAATCGAAAATTATAAGTCCATTCAAAAGCTGAAGCTAGAATTAGGACGAGTAACTGTATTGATCGGTGAAAATGGCTGCGGCAAAAGCAATATCCTAGAGGCGATCGCCCTGGCTTCTGCGGCGGCAGATGATAAGCTGGATAACGAGTTTTTAGCTTCTCGGGGCATCAGAGTTACAGAACCTCAATTTATGCGATCGGCCTTTGAAATGGAAAATTTGGTTAAAAATATCAAAATTGATCTCAAAGAAAATGATGGAAAAAGCTTTAATTGTATTTTAGATCATGATAACTCTCCCTATTCTCAATGGGTCAATAAAAACTTCGTGAGCGCTCCTGAAATTTCTTTGGAAAATGTTGATTCAAACTCAGGTAAAGCCGAAGAGGTTATATTAATAGAAGATTCACAAGAGGTTTCTGAAAAATCACAAAAAGAAAGCTTTCAAAAAAAACTAAATACAGTTTTTTTTGAAATAGAAAATTTTAGAGTCAGTATAGAAATAGAAGAAGAAGAAGTGCCAAAAAACATTGCATTATTAAAAAGATGGTTTAACAATTTTTCTTCTAATTCTAAATTAATTAAATTCACAATTTACTCTCCCGAAAACCAAGCATTACGCACTTTTGAAAAAGAAGGACAAATTCAACCGTTAGGCATTAATGGTGAAGGATTATTTAAACTGATAAAGGTTTTGAAGTCAGAGGAAAACCCAAATCGACTCAATCAAATTAAAGAAAAGCTGCAATTGATAGATTGGTTTAAAGATTTTGAAGTCCCTAAAAATTTATCACCAATGCAAAGCTATCTCCCAATAAAAGATAAATATTTAGACATTGATTTAAGCTATTTCGATCAAAGAAGTTCTAATGAAGGCTTTTTATTTTTACTCTTTTACTTTGCCTTGTTCATTAGCGATCTCACGCCGAGTTTTTTTGCAATAGATAACATTGACGCTTCCCTCAACCCCAGATTGTGTCGCAGATTAATGCAAGAATTAGTCGAATTAGCAAAAAAACACGACAAACAAGTTATATTCACAACCCACAACCCGGCAGTTTTGGACGGTTTAGATTTAGATGATGATGAACAGCGGCTGTTTGTGATCTACCGCAACCAATTAGGGCATACTAAAGCTAGACGCATTCTAAAACCTGAACCTCTAGAGGGACAAGAACCTGTAAAATTATCAGAGGCGTTTTTGAGGGGCTATATCGGCGGACTTCCTAAAAATTTTTAATATGATTAGTTTTGGATTAGTTACAGAGGGACTTACTGACCAGATTGTTATTGAGAATATTTTAGCTGGATATTTCAATAGTCCCGATTTAGATATCAGACAACTTCAACCAGAAAGAGATAAAGACAATGAGAATAAATCCACCTACGGCGGCTGGACTCTAGTTTTTAATTATTGTAAGTCAAGAGATTTTCAAGAAGCATTGCAATTTATTGATTATATCATTATCCAAATAGATACGGATGTTTCAGAAGATTATAATATCCCCAAGCAAGATGAAAACGGTGAATTTACTCCTCAGCAGTTAATTGAAAAAGTTATTGAAAAGTTTAGGGGTGCAAGCGGCGATGATTTTTACAGCAAATATCAACAAAAAATTATATTTGCAATCTCCGTACATTCTATTGAGTGTTGGTTGCTTCCACTGTATTATACCGACCCAAAGAAAAAATCTAAATTTAAGAACTGTCTCGATACTTTAAATCGGCCAGTTCAGAAAAAACACAATTTTACGATCGACGCTCATGCTAAAAATCCTGAATATTATCGAGTAATTTCAGAACAATATCGCAAGCATAAAGTTTTGATGAAGCATTACTCAGAAAATCCCAGTTTAAAAACTTTTATAGAAGAGATTAAAAGCAGAGACATTAAGATTGGTGATGAAGAGGATTGGTAATGAAGCAAGTTATTATGTCATATAATAGAAACATAGTTACCGGAGATTACCATGCAAGCATACAAACTTAGAGGTAAAATCGATGCAACTGGCAACTTGGTAGTTGTGGAACCTGTGAATATGCCGCCGGGAGATGTAGAAATCATCGTCTTGCAGCTACCTGATACGGTTAAACAAGCCAGCGCGTCAGAAAATGTCGCACCTGAAGCACCTCAAAAAAAGTTTAAAACTAACGTGAAGGCATTTCAAGGTTTATTCGATCGAGATGCTGTACCGGAACCGCTGGATTTTGACGATCCCGACAAACAAGCAAAATGGGAATATTTAAAGGAGAAACATAACTTGTGAAAATCCTGATAGACACCAATATAATAGTAGATGTTGCGCTCGAACGAGAACCTTTCTTTGCTGAGAGTGATCGCATTTTAACTTTTGTTGAAGAAGCACAAATTCAAGGCTATATTTCAGCCTCAACTTTTAGCGACCTTTACTATATTATCCGCAGAGACAGAGGCCGCGATTGGACGCTGGATTTTTTGCGGCAGTTAGCCACATTTTGTCAAGTAGCAACAGTAGATAATTCTGTTATTTCAATGGCATTAACTTGCAAATTCAAGGATTTTGAAGATGCGATTCAGTACAGCACTGCTGTAATCAATCTAATTGATGCCATTGTCACCCGCAACCCGCGAGATTTTCCGGTTAATACTCCTAGGATTGTAACTCCAAATCAGTTAATTCTTGAATTAACTGATTCTCCCTAAATTGCTCAAAGTGCTAAACTTCTGATTCCAATTCGCTAACCCGCAACTGCACGGGTAATTCTACAGAATTCAACTCAGACGACTCTAACAATCCTGTTGCTTCAACTTCTGCACTCGCTTCACCCTGCCGCATTTTTCGCAATTTCTCACCCAAAGTATCCCGCTGGTTAATCAAATAAATACTCACCAAAGTCAGCCCAACCCCCATCGATTGCAGTGGATTGAGCACTTCGCCCAAGAACAAATTGCCGAACAGCAAAGCAAAAACAGGCGTAAGAAAGGTAAGAGAACTTAAACTTGTTAGACTGCCACTCGAAGCAAAATAAAAGAATAAACCGTAGGCGATCGCACTTCCGAACACAGTAGAATAAGCTAACGCCATCCAGCCGGAAAAATCGATATTCACAAACTGTTCAGACTCAGTTGCAGCCGAAATTGCCAACAGCGGCAAACCGCCCAAAATCATGTGCCAACCAGTCGCCACCACCGGGTCAACATAACGACAAACCCAGCGCACCAAAACCGTACCCACAGCCATCGACAAAGCAGCCAACAGCATCAACCATTCTCCACCCTGAAACAACTGTTCGATACCCGCAGAAACCTGCGCGTTTTCAGGATGAAAAAGCCCCAAAATCCAGCCATCGGGCAACCCGATCAAACTAATCCCAGCAACGCCAATAACTAATCCCAACCAGCCCCAAAAACCAATTTTTTCTTGAAACAGCCACAAACATAAAATCGCCACAGCTAGCGGTTGAGAATCAATCATCACCGAACCCAAGCCGGCACCGGTTCTCGCCAAACCTTCAGCTAAAAAGCCTTGAAACAAAGTAGCGTCAACCAAAGCAAACAGCGAAATCCACAGCCAAGCTTTCCAACCCTGCGGCTGCGGTTTTCCCATGAATGCCGCCGCCAGCAGCACCAACGCACCCGCAGGTACTAGACGCACGAATGCCACAAACAGTGGCGTTGTGTGCGGCATCACCCCCTTCATCGCTACCATCGCGGTTCCCCACAGGAAAAATGGCGCAATTAGCAACAGCGGGGCAAAAGGTAGTTTTGAATCGGTAAGTTTTAGCTGCATGGCGGAGACTCCAAATAATTGATGAGATTGATTCTCGTGGGGATGATGTAGTTTTGTTAAGCAATTTTTACAATTATATATTGGTGTTGAGTTAAATGCGATCGCACAAATCTCGGCCATTATGAACAGGCAAGATGCCTGTTCCACAAAATCAAGGTGGAACAGGCATCTTGCCTGTTCCTAAATGCCACAACATCTACCCCTATGAATAAGGCACACTATAAGAAGTTAGCTACAAAAATTCGTAACATTGCCTGTACACTGCCCATGATTTGGCCATTCAAGCCCCGCTACCGCAAACAAATCGCCCGTATCGAAATCACCGGCGCCATTGCCGGAGAAACCCGTAAACGAGTCCTAGAAGCTCTCAAAACCGTTGAAGAACGCAAATTTCCCGCCTTGCTGCTGCGGATAGACAGCCCCGGCGGCACTGTGGGCGATTCCCAGGAAATTTACAGCGCGCTCAAGCGTTTGCGCGAAAAAGTCAAAATTGTTGCCAGTTTTGGCAATATTTCAGCTTCTGGCGGAGTTTACATCGGCATGGGAGCCGAACATATCGTTGCTAATCCCGGTACAATTACTGGCAGCATTGGCGTGATTATCCGGGGCAACAATCTAGAACGGCTGTTAGAAAAAGTAGGCGTTTCTTTTCAGGTGATTAAATCGGGGCCGTATAAAGATATCTTGGCATTCGATCGCGAATTGACCGATCCTGAACAGCAAATTCTGCAAGACTTGATCGACACCAGCTACCAGCAATTCGTGGAAACCGTTGCGGAAGCCCGGAACTTGGCTGTTGAGAAAGTGAAAAGTTTTGCCGATGGTCGCGTTTTTACCGGTCAGCAAGCCTTAGAATTGGGTTTGGTCGATCGACTGGGAACAGAAGAGGACGCTCGCCGCCTTGCCGCCGAACTCGCAGGCCTCGACCCGGAAAAAACCGAGTCTTGCACCCTAGAAAAACAAAAACCTTTCCTAAATCGTGTCTTGGGGAGTAGTCTGGATATATCCGGGCTTTCAGCTTACAATAATTTGCTGGAATTCGAGCTTTCTACTAGCGGTTTGCCGCTATGGATGTATCGCCCGTGATTAAATAAATTAGTCATTGGTCAGGAGTCAGTAGTCATTAGTTACTCCCTGGATGATTGGGCGATTGAAATCTGTTGACCTCAAACTCAAATGTGGCGCTTCGCCCGTCATAAGCGCTTCCCGCTGGCTTCGCCTACGAGTTCGAGGTCAAACTACACAAACGAAGTCCACTCAAGGGGGGACTAAGAAATAAACTGGGTATTTAAGCCTAATTTAGTATGACTAATGACTAATGACTAATGACTAATGACTAATAACTAATGACTAATGACTAATGACTAATAACAAAAATATGGAGGAAATTTGCGTGGAGTGGCAAGTGCGGGGGATTCGTGGGGCAACTACTGCTAGCGAGAATTCGGTGGCAGCAATTCGAGAAGCGGTGAGAGAATTATTAGATGAATTAGAAGCAAAAAATGATATTAATCCAGAATTAATTATTAGTGCTACGTTTTCTGCTACTCGTGATTTAGATGCTGTGTTTCCGGCTGCGATCGCCCGCGAACGTCCTCATTGGTGTAATGTTCCTTTGTTGGACGTGCAGCAAATGCACGTTGAGGGTGCTTTGGAACGCTGCATCCGGTTTTTAATTCACGTCAATTGGCCGGCAAATACTGAAATTTATCATCCTTATTTGCGGGGAGCTCAAAATTTGCGCCCGGATAGGAATTTAGCGGTGGCGGTGGCTGGGGAAAAATAATAGATTCACTTTGGGCTTGATTTAAAAGTTAACTCACCATTACAGGTGGGTTTATTTTTTACGGGACTTGATACAGTACAAAACCTGCCCCGGGGATATATGCTTAAAAGCTTTTATTAGAAAAAAAACCCGGTTTCTTTGAGAAGCCGGGTTTTTTGTCATCAATCAGACGCTTTCTTGTGATGCAGCCTAATCCCTAAAAAAATGTCATATATAAAACTCCAAAAGTCCTTTTTCCCTTCCAATATTCCCAAAGTTTGAGGAGAACCTTTCTCATCCAACAGCGGCTTGACAGCCTCATAAGCAGGCTTGTAATTGTACCAAGGAATGGAAGGCCACAAGTGATGAATCAGATGATAATTCTGCCCCAAAATCAAGATATTTAGAATAGGACTAGGATATACTCTGGCATTTTTCCAGCGATCGCGCTCGTGAAACGGACGGTGCGGCAAATAATCAAAAAATAACCCCAAGGCCAACCCTACCACCAAAGCAGGAGAAAACCAAAAATTCAGCACGTAACCTAAATGATCGTACTGAATGGCAATATACACCACCGCTACGACAAACAAACGGCTGAGAAACCATTCCAAGAGTTCGTATTTCCGCCACAGTTTGCGCTTAAAAAAGAAAATCTCGTGGTAAAAAAACCTCGCAGCAATCAACCACAAAGGCCCGCCAGTCGAAACATAATGGTCTGGATCGTTATCTGGGTCATTAACGTGGGCGTGATGCTGCATATGTACCCGCGTAAACACCGGGAAAGCAAAACCCAACATCAGCGCGCTACCGTGTCCCAAAATAGCATTAACTGTGCGATCGCGATGAGCCGCATTATGAGACGCATCGTGAATCACAGTTCCAGCCATGTGCAAAGCCAACACGTTCAGCGAAAAACAGCACCATTGGGGCCATTCCCAATACCAGAAACCCAAGTAAGAAATCACGATAATCGCTACTGCACTCAAAAACAGCAGTAGTGTCGGATTAAAGTCACCGGGAGGACTCAGAAACTCTTTCGGCACTGTCAGCGGCCGTCCTGCCTCCGACATTTTTGTTAAGACTCCTTAATATTTCACACTTGCGTAGTATAAGATACAAGCCGGACAATAGTAAAGTTTTGTCAGGAACCTCAGCCTCAAGGCATGAAAGAACAGAGTTCGATCGCCAGAAACTAGCCTCTGCACAAACAGGAAAATATTGATGTTGTGCAAGGATACCAGTGCTAAATTAGCCAAAATAGTTCAGCAGACTACATAAAATCAATGGGTATGTCTGTATTTATGTCAAGCCTGAAAGCGAAAAATTTGCAAAAAAGAGCGCTCCCGAAGAAAAAATTACCGATCGGTAAAAAGTCAGATATTCTATATATTGTTCAATACCTGCTTTTTTGACGACTATCAAAATTTTTAAGACTTGAGACTAGCGTCATTGCTTGTAGTGCAAAAATGAAACGTTAGCCGAAATTTACACAAGAAATCCACCTGCCTCCCCAGAACACCGCTGATGCAATTGCCAAAAGCCCTACGCCGGACTAAAATCGTCGCCACCATTGGCCCAGCAACCTCGGACCCACAAGTGCTGCGCCAGCTCATAGAAGCAGGTGCCACAACTTTGCGACTCAACTTTTCCCACGGAACAGAAGAAGACCACCAGCGCAGCATTCGCTTAATCCGGCAAACATCCTTTGAACTCAACCAGCCGGTTGCCATCCTCCAAGACCTCCAAGGCCCAAAAATTCGTTTAGGGCGCTTTGAGACAGGCTCTATAGTTGTCAAAAACGGCGATCCTTTCATTCTCACCAGTCGCCAAGTTCCCGGCACCGAGCTCATTTCTTCCGTCACCTACGACCCCCTAGCAGACGAAGTTCCAGAGGGAGCAGTAATTCTGCTCGACGACGGCAAAGTGGAAATGCTGGTCGAAAAAGTAGACCGCGGGGCGCGGGAATTGTACTGCCGCGTCGTAGTCGGGGGGCCGCTTTCCAACAACAAAGGCGTGAATTTTCCAGGAGTTTACCTCTCAATTAAAGCGCTGACTGATAAAGACCGCAAAGATTTAATGTTCGGCCTCGACCAAGGTGTCGATTGGGTAGCCCTGAGCTTTGTGCGGAATCCCCAAGATGTGCTCGAAATTAAAGAGCTGATTGCCAGTGCGGGCAAGCAAGTACCGGTGATTGCCAAGATCGAAAAGCACGAGGCGATCGAACAAATGGAGGAAATTCTCACCCTTTGCAACGGGGTGATGGTCGCCCGCGGCGATTTGGGAGTGGAACTACCCGCCGAAGATGTGCCGATTTTGCAAAAGCGGCTGATTGCTACCTCCAACCGCCTGGGTATTCCGGTAATTACCGCTACCCAGATGCTCGACAGCATGGTCAACAATCCCCGTCCCACCCGCGCCGAGATTTCCGACGTGGCAAACGCGATTCTTGACGGAACTGATGCCGTGATGCTCTCGAATGAAACTGCTGTCGGCAAGTTTCCCGTCGAAGCGGTGGCGACGATGGCGAGAATTGCGGTGCGGATGGAGAGGGAAGGAATTAAACGGAATATTAGGAATGTAGAAGATATTGGTCGATCGATCCCCAACGGTATCAGCCAAGCAGTCAGCCAAATCTCCGAACAATTGAACGCGGCGGCCATCATGACGCTGACCAAAACCGGCGCCACAGCCCGAAATGTCTCGAAATTCCGACCCAAAACTCCGATTTTGGCAGTTACTCCTCACGTAGACGTAGCCAGACAACTGCAATTAGTATGGGGAGTAAAACCTTTGCTGGTGTTGGATTTGCCCTCCACCGGCCAGACATTTCACTCTGCCATGACAGTCGCCCAGGAAAAAGAGTTAGTGTGCGACGGAGATTTAGTGGTGATGACCGCCGGTACTCTGCAAGGGGTTGCGGGATCGACGGATTTGATCAAAGTTGAGGTAGTGACAGCAGTTTTAGGCAAAGGCACCGGTGTCGGTTTGGGATCGGTGAGTGGCATGGCTAGGGTTGCTCGCACTGCTGCGGATGTAGGCAATTTCCACGCAGGAGAAATTTTGGTAGTGGAACACACAAGCGTCGCTTTTGTGGAGATGATTCGGAAAGCCGCAGGTGTGGTGACGGAGGAGGACAGTTTGACTTCTCACGCGGCGATTATCGGTTTGCGCTTGGGCGTGCCGGTGATGGTGGGCGTGAAGAATGCCACGCGGGTAATTCGGGACGGAACTATGCTGACGCTGGATATGCAGCGGGGTTTGGTTTATTCCGGGGCCAGAGGCGGCTCAACTGACACGGAAGTGACCGTTTAACTGTTTGTGAGCTAGGGGTTGTGGAGTTTTGAATTAAATTCTACAACTCCTTGCTTTTTTCGCTATATTTGTGCTACAATTCAAAATTGTCTGTGCCGATGTAGCTCAGGGGTAGAGTATTCGATTCGTAATCGAACGGTCGTGGGTTCAAATCCCACCATCGGCTTGCAGTTTCAGCGATTTTTGATTTTAGGATTTGTGAGAATGTAGCAAATCTGTAGCAAAAGGCAGTTTAACTGCTCAAAAATGCTCTCGGCCAAGTAGCCGAGAGCATTTTTATTTGCCCTAAATCCTTGTGTGGTGGAGATTATGAATTTTTTCAATCATATCGTTTCCGGTTGCATCGGTATTGTTCAAATGTCCAAACAGTCAGTTGTCATATCAATTCCGGTTGTATCGGAATGATGAAACCGCAGAGGACACAGAGAAAGGGAAGAGAGAGATGAATAATTCCGATGCCAACGGATTTGATATCATATTATTTCCGGTTTCATTGGAATAATAAAATCGACTCAACATTTAACACTCAACAATTCAGTTTTTCGACCACTCCTTCTACAGTCAACAGTCAACAGTCAACAGTCAACAGTCAACAGTCAACAGAGGACTTACATTCCTGACTACAAACCTGACATCGTATTAGTTCGGGGGCCGGGGGATGCGAAAACTCAGGGGACTGAGGATTTGATTGAGAGTTCGCAGTTGTTCAGCAGTACCCAAACAAATCAGCATATCTCCTCCTTCGATCGCAGTTTCTCCGGTAGGCCCGACAATCAAAGTCCCGCCAGCGCGCCGCACTGCTAAAACCAAGGCCCCCGATTGCGATCGCAACTTGGCATTTCTCAAAGTTTCCCCAACGTAGACACAACTATTGGGATCGACCAAAAATTCTTCCATGTAAAAAGAACTGTCGGTACCAGTCAAAACACCGTCTAAAAAATCCATAACTTGAGGCCGCAAAGCCGCCGCCGCCATGCGCTTTCCCCCGGTAATGTAGGGGGATACGACGGCATCGGCGCCGCCCCGCTGCAACTTCTTTACCGCTTCTTCTGTGGTGGCGCGGGCGATCGCCCGTACCTTCGGATTCAGAGTTTTCGCTGACATGACAGTGTATAAATTCTCGGCATCCGAAGGCAAAGCTGCTACTATGCAAATTGCGCGATCGATGCCTACATTTACCAAAGTTTCGTCCAAAGTCGCGTCTCCTTGCACAGCCGTGTACCCCAGCGCCAAAGCTGCCTCAACCGACTGTATCGCCGAATCTATCACCACAAAAGAGATATATTCGGCCTGAAATTCCAAGGCAATTTGGCGGCCAGTGCGCCCAAAACCGCAGAGAATGTAATGCCCGATCAAAGAATCTACCAATCGTCGCTGCTGCCTAATTCTTGCTCCTTCTTGAAAATATCCTTCAATCAGCGCTTCTGTAAAGCGGTTGACGATGAAACCAATCACAATCACACCCATCAAAATCAGGCATATAGTAAACATTCGCCCGCGTTGACCGAGGGGCTGAAGTTCACCGTAGCCCACAGTTGCTAGGGTAAATACTGTCATGTAAGCGGCATCTAGCAAAGACCATTTTTCCACCTGCCAATACCAGAGAGTACCCGTGCAGAAAATGCCGCCCAGGGCGATGACTCCGCCCGTTAAGTCTTTTTGCAGGCGCTGGTACTTTTGCTCTAGAGTTGAATACACCGATCGGGCTGACCTATTACCTATTACCTGCTACCAATTTTAACGATATCAGCCCTAGACGCATGGGCGGTCAATCGATTTTAGATTTTAGATTTTAGATTTTAGATTGACTTGCGCGAGATGCGGGGGCTTGAGGATTTTCGATTTGACATTTTGGATTGATTCCACGGATAAATCACGTGGCGGGTACCACCTTTGAAAATCTTGGTCAAAAAGCCAGTTTCTGCCTAGATACTTTGCTGCAAAACTCAACATTTTGACCGAAAGCCTCCAGGATAAAAGCCACCGAATTTATCCGTATGGTCAATGCTTCAATTCTTTAATCTCAATTCTAAAATCTAAAATTTAAAATCTAAAATCTAAAATCGATTGACCCGGTTTTTTTTGCGTGAGTTCCGACTGAGTTCCAATCCCATCGCAGAGGTGGCGATTGTTTTGATTGGCGATCGGATTTGTCTGCAAATAATTGCTGGCTCCATTACAACCCTGCTGCAATAAATCGTCAAGATTAAAATTCCACAGCATCACCGTACCGTCAGCACTAGCACTAGCGATCGCTTTGCCGTCTGGACTAAAACTCGCACTCCAAACAGCATCCTTGTTACCTTTTAAAGTTTTGAGCAATGTACCGTCAATGTTCCACAGCCTCAGCATTTTGTCTGTGCTTGCAGATAGCAAAATTTGACTGTCGGGACTAAAGCTAATACTTGTCACTCCACTTGTATGCTTTAAAATACTTAGCGGTGTGCCGTCTTTGCTCCAAATTGTCGCAGTTCCTCCAGCACTTGCAGCCGCCAGCATTGCTCCATCGGGACTGAAAGTTACACTCATAATTTTATCACTTTCCATCTGTAAAGTTCTGAGCAATTTGATATCGGTGCTGGCTTCGATTGACTGCTGTTTTTGTAACTTTTCCATAACCTTTCTCAAGCTCCAAAGTTTAATAGTGCCATCTGTACCAGCCGCAGCAATTATCTGACCGTCTGGGCTAAAATTTGCGCTGATTATCCAACCTCGATCCACTTTTAAACTTAAGAATTCTTCACCGTTTATTTTCCATAGTTTAACTGTTCCATCGGTACTTGCTGAAGCAATAATTTTACCATCTGGACTAAAAGAAACGCTTGTTATTTGACCGCTTTGTCCTTTGATATCATGAATTAACTTGCCATCTTTTTGCCAAATTTTGAGAGTTTTGTCGTTGCTGGCAGAGACAATCATCTGACCGCTCGGACTGAAAATTGCCCTAATAATTTTATCAGTATGCCCTGTTAATGTTGCTTGCAAAGTTCCATTAGTTTGCCAAAGCTTGATATAATTATCATCGGTAGCAGTCACAATTGTTTGACTGTCGGGACTGAAAATCGCGAAAGCAAGGGTACTCGCTTGAGTCTGCAAGCGGCGGCGTTCCCGAAAGTTGTAAACTGCCTGTTCGAGGGCGATCGCCACTCGCATCTGAATATCTGAGCTGACTCCGAGCGATCGTTTCATTTCTGTAACAGCTCGAATGCTTTCTAGCAAAGCTTCTTCTTTCTTATCCGCAGCAAATAGGGTTTCTGATAGCAAACTGAGAGTGAGGATTTTGTTGTTTCTTTCTTCGATTGACGGTTTAACCCAAAAAGTTACTATCAGGATTGATATTAATATGACTGCGGCTCCTGTAACTGTTTGCACTCTCAGTTGTTGCTCGCGCCAAAGTTTAACTGCAATCGCTTTTTTCTGCTTTTGTGCTTCGCTTAGTTCCTCTAGTAACTTTTTTTCGCGGCGCAGTTGTTCCATTTCAGCTTGAGTTTGTTTTTCGCGATCGCGCAATTTGGCAAATTCCGCTTCTTGACTCGCACCTAAAAATTGATAATCTTGGGTGTTCAAGCTTTTATTTGCCGCCCACTGTCTGGCATCTTCCAGTGATTGACCGCGCAACAAGCGAGATTCGTCTTGACAATTTGTAGCTATCCATGCTGTTAGGGATTCAGCATAGGGGCGCAAGTCGCCGAGTGCTTTTTCTACCCAGTTATGGCTGAATATAGCTGCGTAAATGCGGTTGGATACGGTTAATTTCCCGGCTCGTTTTACTACTAATCCGCTCAGCCGCAATTCTGTTTGTTCGGGAGTATCATCCGCCCAGATTCCCCCTACCAGGGCGGGCACGGGGGCACAGCCCCTACAATCGGGGAGTTCTGAAAGTGGCAATATTTTTTGATATAGTCCTAATAACCTACTGGCGCGGTGCGGACTTCTGAGAAGGCGATCGCGAATTGTTTTGATGTGTACCGGTTCATCGGATGATTCCCAATTATCAATAATATGAGATTGCACGATCTCGCTAATTAATAATTGATTTGTACGAAAATTTTTAGTTTTGCTTTCATCCGTTGAGTATGATATAATAGAAGCCGAAGCTAAGCTTTTTACATGGTGCAAAATCAGCTTGCAAAGCTTTTGAGTCAGAAATGGCTGCCCTCCCGTCCAGTCCAAAATCTCTTTTAAAACCTCTTGAGGATTCTCTACTTTTCCCTCAAATCCCTTTGCTAAAGGCAGAGCTTCTTGTAAGTTAAAACCGTGCAATTCAATAGCTAACCCGATATTAAATGGCGTGCGAGTTGCATCGCTAATTAAATCCGATGGGGTAGCTACTCCCAGCAAAGCAAATGTAATGCGCTGGTATTCTGAATTGTGAGCCCGTTTATTGTAGCAACATCTAATTAATGCAAAGAAATCGTCTAGCGGTTCTTGGAAACTCAGAACGCTATCAATTTCATCAATAAAAATGACCAGGTTTTGAGAAATTTTGACCAGCAGCAATTCTTCAATTAACTCTCCTAAGCGCTGCACCGGCGACATCAACTCTCTCTCCCGCCACCAAGCCATAAACTCGACTGGGTTAAACAGGTTGAAGCTGCACAATAGCTTGTAAGCGACGCCGCCGTACCACTTATCTAGAGAGACTTGCTGGTTGCCAATGTCCGAAAGGTCGATCGTAGCACAGGCAATGCCATCAGCCGAGAGTTTTTGTACAGTTCGCACCAGCAAACTGGATTTGCCCATTTGTCGGGAATTGAGTACGTAACAAAACTCTCCAGCTTTGAGGGCTTGATAAAGTTCTGAGTCAGCTTGTCGCACTACATAAGTAGGTGCATTTTGCGGGAGACTGCCGCCGATTTGATATTGGTAATCGACTGTCATGATCTAGCCCCTAGTCATAAGTTTGTCTCAGTTCTGTGGTGCCTGTAGCACAAGCAATTTTACCATTTTGATAAGTTGGTTCTGGTGGTTTAATTGTACCAGCAGAATCAGCTCCGCACAATATAGATGTGGTCATTTTTTTATTTTTAGAAGGATTTGACTCACCTTTGAGAGCAGGAATTATAAAAACTCCACCGACACAGCTTTTAAGATTTTTATGCTTTGAGACTCCATAATTAAATGTTGCTTTTTTTGTTGTATGGTGCGAATATTTGTAATTTTCTGTCTCGGTCTTAATAATGCGAATTTTTAAAGCCTTAACAGAAGTGCTAAAAACACTTTTTTCGGCAAAATACGCTTGCTGACGTTTGTTGATTAAGCTAATATAATCTCTGGGTTCCCATTGCTTTTTGTTCCTAAGCTTAACCTGAAAGGATGGCACAGCTACCGAAGCTAATACTCCAATCACCACTAAACATCCACCAACATTCGATGCAAGGCTAGCTGATTTATAATTTCGTTGACTCATTGTTTTGTACCCTCTCTGTTTGTTGTAAGAACTTTAGTTCGGTAAATCTTAAGTGAATGCTGATTTGATATTGGTAATCGACTGTCGTTATATTGCCTCTATTCATAAGTTTGTCTCAGTTCTATGGTGCCTGTAGCACAAGCAATTTTACCATTTTGATAAGTTGGTTCTGGTGGTTTAATTGTACCAGCAGAATCAGCTCGGCACAATATAGATGTGGTTGTTATTAGATTTTTAGAAGAATATGACTCAACTTTTGTAGCAGGAATTACAAAGACTCCCCCGACATAGCTTTTAAGGTCTTTTTGCTTTGATATCCCATAATTAAATGTTGCTTTTTTTGTTGTATGGTGGGAATATTTGTAATTTTCTGTCTCGGTTTTAATAATGCGAATTTTTAAAGCCTTAACAGAAGTGCTAAAAACACTTTTTTCGGCAAAATACGCTTGCTGACGTTTGTTGATTAAGCTAATATAATCTTTGGGTTCCGATTGCTTGTTGATCCTAAGCTTAGCCTGAAAGGATGGCAGAGCTACCGAAGCTAATACTCCAATCAACATTAAAAACACTAAGTATCCACCAACATTCGATGCAAGGCTAGCTGATTTAGAACTTGGTTGACTCATAGTTTTGTATCCTCCCTGTTTGTAGTAAATAATTTAGTCAGGTAAATCTCAATTAAAAGCCGATTTAATCTTGTAATCGACTGTCATTATATTGCGTATAGTTAGTTTGGTGAGACCATTGGTCTTGTGCCTTTACCGCAAGCAGTTTTACCATTTTCATAGGTGGGTTCCGCTGGTTGAATGCTACCGGGAAAATCAGCTTCGCAGAATATAAACGTTGTAGTTATTTCCTCTTTGGTAGCATTGGGAACAAAGTTTTTTGGCGGAACAATAAAAACACCGCCGACATAACTTTTTAATTCGTTTTCCTTTGCTACTGCATAATTAAATGCTGCTTTCTTAGTGGCGCGAATTGAATACTTGAAAACTTTTGTCTCTGTTTTAAGGCCAATTACCAAAGCCTTAACAGAACTGGAAAAAGCATTTTTTTCGGCAAAATAGGCTTGCTGACCTCGGCTCATTGATCTAACATACTGTATCCCTTCCATTTTCTTATATTTACAGCCCTTGCAACCACCCAGAAATGATGGCAGAGCGATCGCGCCAATTACTACAATGCCCATTAAAAGCAATAAGCATCCGCAACCATTAGGTGAAAGGCTAGCTGATTTAGAATCTTGTTGACTCATAGTTTTGTACCCTCCCTGTTTGTAGTAAAGACTTTACTCCGGTAAATCTCAAGTGAATGCCGATTTGATATTGGTAATCGACTGTCATTATCTTGCGTATAGTTAGATTATCTGGTCACTTGTCTTGTGCCTTGCCCACAAGCAAGTTTACCGTTTTCATAGGTGGGTTCCGCTGGTTTAATTGTACCGGGAGAATCAGCTTGGCAGAATATGGATATTGTTGTTATTCCATCTTTAGCAGCATTTGGCTCAACTTCTTTAACAGGAACTAGAAAGACACCGCCGACATAACTCTTAAGTTGTGGTTGCTTGGAGACTCCATAATTAAAAGCAGTTTGCTTTGTGGCGCGAACTGAATACTTGTAATTTGTTGTCTCCGTTTTTATCCCAAGTTCCAAAGCATTAACAGAAGTGGCAAAAGCACTTTTTTCAGCAAAGTGAGCTTGCTGCGCCTTGTTCATTGAGCTACCATACTGTTTTGCTTCTGACTGCTTGCTTCTATTGGTATTATTTAGATAAAATGGCAGAGCTATCCCATTCATTACTCCAATACCGGTTATAAGTAATAAGCATCCGCAACCGCGACAAGCTGCATTGCGAACTATTGATTCTTGATTTGTAGTCATGGTGTTGTCTCCTTAAATGGTATATACAAGGTGAATTAAAGTCGGCGAGGCCGAGCCTCTGGATCTGCGTTACCAGGCAGAGCCTGGTAACGAGGAAAAGGAGGAAATACTAATCTTTAAGCTCGCAGCTTTTGTACTTCTTTCCGGTCAAGGGATGTGGGCTGAATCACTTTACTGCCGATCGCAAAATCGCGCAATTCCACTCTCGTAAACTTCACCCCCCAAGGATCTGTCGTTGTATCCAACTCTTCCACTAAAGCATTATTAATCTCATGTCGAGCCGTGTAGAGTTCCTCAACAGATAATTTAGCAAGGTGAGTCCGAATTGAAAGAATCAGCATATTTAACATCGCTTCCTTGAGATTCTGCACTTTGTAGGAAGCTTTTTCTAAGTCAATGATTCGCCAGTACACAATAAAATCAACGGTGATAGCCACCCGATCGCGCGTTGTGCATTCTTGCGGTGGCAAGTTTAAAATTTGCTCGCGCAGAGTTTGTTTATAGGCGACTGTTTCGACAAAGGGAATCAAAAATGTTATACCCGGTTCGAGCTTTTTTCGATCATACTTTCCGAAAATTTCAACTAATGCCTCATCTCCTTGACGGACAATTTTTACGCTGTTGGCTAAGGATACTCCGGTGATGGCAAACAATACCGTCAAAAAATACTGATACATAGTGAATCTCCTGGTAAATAGTTGACAGTTGACAGTTGACAGTTGACAGTTGATAGTGATTTCTTAGTCTCTTAGAGGGACTTTGTTTGGCAAGAAGCGATTCAACTCGCCGAGTTATAAAAGAGCTAACTCAGATTTAGCTGTTGATATGAATTAATCTGTCAGGTACAACAATCAGCGTGTTTCCTTCGCGGCGCAAAACGTAAACTTTTTGTCTGGGTGCGATCGCCCCTTGGGAATCTTCATTACGGGCTTTCCACGAAGCCCCTTCATAGATCACCATTCCGGTTTCTCCGGGGAAAATTTCGGAGATAGTTGTCGCTTCCGTGGCTTCGGGAATGACAAACTTTTTGCGAACAATGAAAATCGGTCTAATCCAGATGCTCAGCGCGAGGGCTATCCCCATCCAGTAGAAGATTTGCCAGTCAAAATCTTCATACATTATGTTCGCCCAACTAAACTGAAATGCTACAGATCCTCTCCACAAAATAAAGGCTTCAATTAAAGCCGAAGCTCCCATCATTAGCAGGTAAAATCTGTATTTTTGGGGCTGAGTTTTGATAATTAATAGCTCCATCGCACTAAGCACAACTCCGATCAGCAACCAGAATAGGGGCGGGGTGAAGGCGAAACCTGGTTGATTAGTGGCTGACGCCAGCGACCAAATTAGGATAGAATACACAATGCTTTTACCTCGTTTTGATGGGATTCAACCTTGTTATTTCTAATCTAATCAGGTGGCTATTTGAGTTGGCGACTGAGTTATTTGAAAAATCATCGACTTTTCATCGACTTTTCATCGACTTTAGGTACGGTTGGCATTTATGATGGTTTCAGTGTTTTGATTGTGATAAGCAATGCCACGATCGCTAAGGGTGCGCGAAGAGTGCATTCGCGCAGTTAAATCCTGTCTCCTGAGAAATGGCTTCCCCAGTCAGAAAATCCTGGCTGAGGATTTAGGGATGGCGCAATCTACTGTCAGCCATTTTCTGAATGGCAAACCTGTGGATTATGCCAATTTCATCGAAATTTGTCGCGGATTGGGGCAGGAATGGCGCGATATAGCCGATTTTGAGGCGAATTCAGAGCCAAAGGAGGTAGTGCTGGTGGGGGCAAAAGTGGCGATCGTCTTCGAGGGCTTCGCCAACGGGCGTTGGCTAAGCCCTCGAAGAGGATCGACCTCACACAAAACCCTTTCCCAGCAGTTACACCAAGCTTTGAGTGCGGGAGGCCACGAAGTCTTTTTTATTAACAACAGCAGCGAGTCAGGCTCATATTTAAAGCGTTGCGATTATTTGCTGTTGCTGATTTCAGAAGAATCGGCCGCTAGCGAAATGGTATTGGAACAAGTACAGCTAGCCAAAGAATTGCACAATATTAATGCTCAAAAGCCCGCAATTTTACCGATTTTTATTGAATTAAATACACCGCTTTCCTTTGATTTACTGAGCTATTTAGCCGGAATTCAGCCCTGGCTGTGGCGCGGTGCTGGCGACTCCTACAAGTTATTATCAGAAATTTTAACTATCATCAAAGAAGGTCGCACATCGTTAACTGCCGACAATGAATTAGCTGTAGAATGGAACGCAATTCATAGCACTAAACAGTCAATAATTAAACCCCTGCCAGCAGCACCGCCAGAATTGCCGGGAGGACAAGTTGAAATAGCTTCTTGTTTTTATATCGATCGCCCTCCGATCGAATCCCGCTGTTACGAGACGATCGCCCAACCGGGAGCGCTAATCCGCATAAAAGCACCCAGACAAATGGGCAAAACTTCCTTAATGGCGAGAATTTTGCATCATGCAGAAGTGCAAGGTTCTCGCACGGTAGCGCTGAGTTTTCAGCTAGCCAATAGGAAAATATTCGCTAATTCCGATACATTTTTGCAGTGGTTTTGTGCTAGCATCGGTCAAGAGTTAGGAATGCTGGAGCAGTTGCCCAAGTGTTGGGAATTAGCCGATTTGATTGGCAGCAATCAGTGCTGCAAGGCTTATTTTGAACAGTATTTGCTTTCAGAATCCTCACAACCTCTGACGTTAGGGTTGGATGAGAGCGATCGCCTGTTTGAATCACCGGAAATTGCCGACGACTTTTTTGGGTTATTGCGCGCTTTACACGAAGAAGCAAAACGGCGCGATATTTGGAAAAAGTTTCGCTTGATTGTGGTGCATTCTACGGAAGTATATATTCCGCTGGATGTGAATAAATCGCCGTTTAATGTGGGTTTGCCGATTGAATTGCCAGAGTTTAATTCCCAGCAAGTGCAAGACTTAGCAAAGCGGCACGGATTGAATTGGAGCGGGAATGAAGTTCCAGAATTGATGGGGTTAGTGGGCGGAAATCCTTATTTAGTGCGACTAGGAATGTATCATATTTCGCGTCAAGATGTGACTTTAGAGCGGTTAGTGAAAGAATCTGCAACAGAAGCGGGAATTTATAGCGATCATTTGCGGCGGCATTTATGGAATTTAGAGAAATATTCGGAATTAATGGAGGCGATGAGAGAGGTTGTGAGTGTTTCTCAGCCAGTTAGATTGAGGTCAGAATTGGGGTTTAAGTTAAATAGTATGGGGTTGGTGAAATTGGATGGAAATCATTGCATTCCGAGATGTCGGTTGTATCAGAAGTATTTTGGCGATCGCCTAGGTTGATAGTTATACGTTGTACCAGTCTCAAGAAGGGGCAAGATGCCCGTTCCACAAGAACCCACATTCCGCAGATATTCAAGCAGATTTAAATCCAAAGAAATTGAGAATTGCCAAAACCTCAAATGATTGCATAGCAATAATTTGAGGCTTTTTTAAGGTATAATAATTTGTGCCAGTATAGCAACCTTCAAAACTATGAAAAAGCCCTCTGAAGCTATAAATATC
>NZ_JAUPTE010000092.1:0-25623 GCF_036701705.1 Microcoleus sp. w1-18aA5
ATATGGCTCAAGCCCAACGTCTGGCGGGATTTGGCCTTAAACTAATTAAGGAGTTGTTTAGAATGAAATAGCCCTGGGGTTGGTTACCTCGACATCTTGCACCATTTTTAATAACCTGTAGGGGCGGGTTCGCCAATAGCCTGAAAGGTTGCAGACAGATTAAATAAACCCGCCCTCCCCCACGAATAACCCTGTCTGGTAACATAAAGATGGCGGTTGAAACCGCAACAACACAAACAAAGTCCGGATGGTGCGCGGACTAAGAATACTGAGTTTTGACATACTGTTTCATCACAGGATTCAAAATAAATAAAGTTATCTTTTCCCGTTCTACAGCATCCAATAAAAAGCGATTTCCAAGAGATCGCACTGCATTTACTATTTCTGACGGAGAAAATGGTATTTTGTTGAAAATTTGCGACACAGCAACGGGTTCAGGTTGATTAGCCAGGTGAATCATCACAGCCAGTTCTGGCTGTGTCAAACGCCCAAAAGGTTGAGATAACTGAGATTGCAACCCTTCATCTAAAATCGGCATTTCGCAGTGCAAAAACTCAGAAACTCTCCCCCCAAACAACTCTTGAATCAGCGTTGCAGTCAACTCCAACCACAGAGGATTGCCTTGATAAATATCAATCAAAGTTGACCATGTTTCCTCATCGGATAACTTTTGTGAGTTCAAAATTTCTTTAGCTGCTTCTCCTAAACTTCCCAATACAAAACATCGCACGGGATGGTTATTTTTTGATAATCTGGCAATTTCTCTGGGTTTTTCCCAACTATTCAATATCAAACAACTTTGATGACAAACTTCGGCAATTAGTTTAAAAAATAACTGATAATCTTCATATCCAGTTTTATATTGTCCTGCGAGTTGCCCGCTGCCCAAAAGCATCTGTACATCATCGAGGACAATCAGACATCGGTATTTTCGCAGGTAATCGAGGATTTGGGCAATTTTGGTTTCGATGTTTTGGGGAATTTCAGATGGTTGGGAAAAGATTTGCAGCAGGTTGGTGAGGGTTGCATCGAGGCTTGGGGAAAAGCGGAGGCTGCGATAGATGACGTAATCGAATTGGGTTTTGATGCGACGATCGATTAGGCTTAGGGAGAGAGTGGTTTTGCCGATGCCGCTGATTCCGAGGAGTGTGATGAGGCGAGTGTGTTCCTGTGTTATCCAGTTTTCGAGGGTGGAGAGTTCGGAAGTGCGATCGAAAAACGTGAATATTTCCGGTGCGTCGCCTAAGTCTATGTGGAGTTGTTTAGGAGTTTGTTGGGGGTTTTGGGGTTCTGTTGGACTTCTCGCCCTTTCTTGACAAACATTAAGGTTATTATTAACTGTTCCATAATTTTCAGCAATAGCTGATGAATAACTATTATAAAATTTTGCTCTTTCCAGTATTGCTCTAACATTTACTTTACTAACTTCTTCGCCGAAGACATCTGATAATATCTTCCATAATTCAGAAGCAGCCACCCTAACATAACCCTCACTACAATCACGGTCTTGCGCTATTTTTGTTGCATATTTTCGACCTTGGAGCACTTCTTTTAAAATAGCTTCTTGCAGGTCGTCTAAGTGCTTCCCTGTTGTGGAAAAAACTTTTTCATCTGCAAATCTTAAGACTTCGTTAAGCTCCATAGATCGCGTCAGGGGTAATTTTTAGTTATTATAACTTATTTTTTATAACTTTTTAGATAACAAAACATAACATTTTCTAAAGTGAGTGGGTGGGCGATCGGCCAAAGTGGTCATTGTATGATTTTTGGAGTAGAGGTTGGTTGCACTGAGGGCGATCGTGCTACAACCGGGCTTGTCAATATTTCTGGCATTTGCGGGGTGTCTGGGGTAAGTCCCGACAGTTCCGAATGACACGGCTTAGATTTTCGCACATTATGTACATTATACCTGACTAGGAGTCAACAATGGCTAAAGATAAAATTGGTGAAGTTAAAACCCCATCCGGTTCTACATACTATGTTTATTGGGACAAAGGTAGTGGTGAAGTATATGTTGGCAGTGAGTCGGCTGGTAAAGCCGATTCCAAGAGTGAGGCTTTGCGTAAAGCTGACTACTACGCAACTACGCTGAGACGAAGCTAATCTAATGCCGTATAGGTACTTTCCCGTATTGGAAAAAACTACCTCCTCGGCAAATATTAAGATTTCCTAAATACATACACTTGATGAAATCGAGGGAGGGTAAAAATGACAGATTTCAGCTACTTAGACAGGCTGGCAGATCAAGCACAAGATGAAGTAGATCGACTTATTGAAAGAGCTCAGTATTATCGAAAGCAAAAGGATACCACCCAAGCTCTCACTAATTATGGAGATGCCCTTAATGCCTATGCTAAGTTTGCCGAACATCGCGCTAATGCAATCAAAGTAAAGATGCCAATTGACATCATTACCAATCCGAGAAACTCCGCACTGATCTATTCTCAGACTCTGTTCTATGTGGGTGACATTTTGGCAGGGATTCGACTATGCTATACCGATTCAGTTACACAAGCATTTATTGAGAATAAACTTCAAGTTATTTCCGAGGCCCTGGCTGAGTATGAGTCTGTCTTTGATACTCAACAGCTTGAAATGTACGCTGGGATCAGAAATATTGTCAATAATTACAAAGAGCATATTGAGAGCAATCGCGAAGCTATTGAAAAACTTAAAAAAACATCTGTCAAAGAGCTAGACGATCAGACACTCGCCAAAATAAGGTCTGCTCTTGACAAGATTTCCTCCACTGAGGTTTGCCCTATAACATTGGACTCTACTGGCGCTTGCTTCATTGCCACCGCAGCTTACTCGACCTCCACACACCCAGACTTAGACACCTTCCGTAACTTCCGCGATGAAAGACTCTTAACTAATCCTGTTGGTAAACAGCTAGTTAGTCTCTACTACCAAATCAGTCCTAGCCTAGCAAAATATATGGAGACGCAGCCAGCAATTAAGAGTTTTTCAAGACAACAGCTAGAGCATTTAGCTGAGTGGATGCGTAGTCAAAAAATAAAAAATCAGTAAACTAGGGATAAAAGAATATGGAGACTGTTATTATAGCAATTTAGGAGCGAAGGAAGTACGATCGCCCTTTTATTCCCAAAGCGCGATCGCCCTGATTTTCCCAAAGTGCGATCGCCCTTATCTTCCCAAAAGTACGATCGCCCTTTGCTTTCCCACACCAACCTAATTAACACCCTATCTAAGCGGTTTTCTAAACCGATATCCATCAGGTTCTACAACCACAAATGCCCCTTTGAGTTCAACTTCCGAGTAATTTTCTATAACTGCTGCTAGTTCCTTATGAACTTCATTCAGCATTTTAGGTAAGACTCGAAGGTAAATCACACCTGTTCCGATCGCCCTCACAAAAACAAGATTTCCGTAATCTCTGTCTCGCGTAACCAGGATGCGATTTTCTGCTTGCGCTACTCTCAGTATTTCTTCATCACTTGCTTGCGCTAGACCCATTTGAGCGACAACAATTACATCATGTCCTGCATCAATCAAAAACTTTGTGGTGACAGCATACACATCTTGATCAATCAGAAATTTCATAATTTAAGCTAATGCCAAATGCACATCTTCAGCCGCCACCAGTGCGATCGCATAACGCAAGCACGCCCGAATATCATCCATTTCCAGATCGGGATAGTAGTCTCGGATAATTTCTCCAAAAGAAAGCCCTTCATTTAGTAATTCGAGAACGCTCTGTACAGTAATGCGCGTACCCATTATGCAAGGCTTACCGAAGTGAATTTGAGGGTTGACGGAGATTCTGTCCATTTTGACCACGCAGCTCTATGTCTCTTCTATTTTAAGTCATCAGGTAGGCGATCGCAACTTGTCTTTTTTCACCAGGAAGCCGATCGCCCGTTTCTTCCTAAAGTACGATCGCCAGTTTCTTCCCGAAGTACGATCGCCCTTCAGTTAATCATAAATTTCTCTCCGGTGTCCAATCTGGTGAATAGTAATCACCTTTAAATCATCATCAAAAGAATAAATTACCCGATAATCACCCACTCTTAACTTAAAGAAACCTGCCAGATTAGCCGACAACGCCATAGGAGTAATTTGTTCAAAATTTTCAGCCAACCAATTAATTTTATTACCTATACGCTCCTGCACAGCCTGAGTCAATCTTTCTTGGTTAACCAGAGCTTCTGCTGTCAACTCAACCGAATAGCTCATTACGATTTTAGGTCGAGTTTTTGATAAACTTCCCCAGGTTCGACGCTACTTTCTCCTGCTTGTTTGCGCTTCATTGACTCTAACAATTTCTGCTTGACTTCTTCCTTAACTTCTAAACCTGCATCAGGATCGCCCAAATATTCTTCTAAACACTGTTCCACGGTATGCCGAATTAAGTCCCGCAATTGGTCAACTGTCATGTCTTTGACTTGCATCTTAATCTCCTAGTCCTTTAAGTTGCTTAATGTCAAGCCCTCTATCGTCACTTACTAAAGTATCTAAAGCCTTGACAATTCGTACTTGGTCATCCGGTTGCATTCGCTATAAATAGCGTTCTGCTGCTTTCAGGAGAATGTAGTCAGTAATTTTTTTTCTCCAAATAGCTTCAATTTGAGTTCTTGAGAGGATATCCCCCGATCGCGACCAGCTTGGTAATCTTGCCAAGCAGCCTCGCTCTCTGCTATTTCTTCTGCTGAAATTACTTCATCATCTTCGGCAACTTCTTCCCGTAACTGAATCATCTTTTTCAAGTCTTCTAATAACCGCAGTTGGTCTGCAAGCGTGAGGCTTTTAACTTGATTCAGTACCTTGCTATAAGTAAACATAGACTTAGTTGTAAGAGTTTTTGCTTGCTCTCTATTATATCTCCATTTAAAATTATGGAAAAGCGATCGCCCTTTTCTTCCCAAAGTTCGATCGCTCTTATACTATCTTGCACAATTTGTTAGCTGTTGCGAATTCACCTCAAAGGCGATCGCAAACTCCACTTGCGGCAGCAATCTTTTGATAATCCGCAAGTGTTCCTCGGCGTCGTTTCGGCGGCGAAAACGCGCCACAGTCAGGCGTTGCAGGTTTGGCAGGTGGCGGTAAATCACCCACGGGTAAAGTTGTTGTTTGTAGTTCATCCTAGTTCTGCAATAGATTGCGGACAAAATGAGACACTAGAAAGGCAGGGCTGATTTCCCGTACTCTGCCCTTTTGCTGTCTATATAGACATAGTGTCTGGACAAAGTTGTTTTGTCAAGTGGTCTAGACACTATGTCACATTTTGTAATGATTAAGCGAAGACAACCTCAAGAAGAAGCTGGCGAATCACCGCTGAAAAAACTCAGAGATGAGTTAGGAATGTCCCAAGAAGAATTTGCTCGGCAAATTGGGACATCGGTACGCACTGTGAGTCGCTGGGAAGCCGGAGATAACGTGCCGACATTCACAATTGCCCAGATGAAAGCTTTGGCAAATTTTTTGCGATCGCGCGGGTTAACTCTTGATGACTTGCCCGATCGCTTTGGCCCGCCTGAGTGAGTATCCGATCGCCCTTTATGCTATCTTATAAGTATATACGCTTTGTATATACATTTTTAGGTACTTTGAATATGACTATCTCGCGCAAACGACTTGAAAAATTAGAAAATATTCCAGAATCTGCGATCGATACCTCTGATATTCCTGAATTAGATGCGAATTTTTGGGCAAAAGCAAAACTGGTAACACCACTGACAAAACAAGCTATTTCTTTAAGGGTTGATAGCGATGTATTAGATTGGTTTAAAAGCCAAGGAAAAGGCTATCAATCTCTAATGAACGCTGTGCTGCGCTCTTATGTTGAACATCACGTAAAAAGCAGTGAATAAATAAATGTGCGATCGCCCTTATCTTCCTAAAGTACGATCGCCCCTCTTTCTTAAGCCTCAAACGGGTTAATCAGTGTGAGTTCAGGAATCCACCGAAAATCCCCTATATTTCTTGTCACCAAAGTTCTGCCATATATCAAAGCTGTTGCCGCAATAATAGCATCCCCAAGAGTCATTCTCCTCATCTGTCTCAACAGCACTGCGCGATCGAGTACAGCGTTAGAAATCGGTAGAACCTCCACCACGCCAAAAAAATCTTCAAAGTACAATCTATACTCTTCAGTTAGCCGATGATAACCCAGCACTTCAACGTAACTTACTGCCGATACAACTATGTCATGTTCGCCAATAAACTGCCTAATCTGCGCGTGTTCTGGTTGAGAAGCGTAGATAATAATATTACTGTCAAGCAGCATTATTCATCCCTACCTGGAAGTGGACGATCTTGACGCAAATCTTGCTGCCATTCCACTGGATCGCTAATATCAGCAAATACATTGTTTGCTGCAATTTTTTCCAATATTTCAACTATTCTCTGACGGCGAAGCTCAGCACTTAAAGTCGATCGCTCTTCTTGTAAAGTAACGTAAACTTTGATAGGTACATCGCCCTGTCTTGGAACCTCATTAGCCCATTCTAAAAGGTTTCCCTTCAATATAGCCTCAAATATTCGCTGCATAGCTAATATCAACCATTCTCTATTTTTATTATTATAACAATTTTGAACATCACAGCTAAGAACGACTGAATAAAACTTTAGACTTTCATCAGTATTTTCGTTTGAGTTGCTCAACGGTCGTCACCTTACCTGCTGCTACATCTTTTTGGGCTTTATTAAATACTTCAATAAAACCGGGAATTTTTAATAATTCCACCGTAGCTTCATTGCTTTCACGTTCTGCTAAATAAGCTAAGAAATCAGCCACAACGATCAGCCGTTCAGGAGATAAGCGATCTATGGATTGCTTAAGATTCTGGCGAAGTTCTTGAGTTTTCATAGTTCATAGCTATTGAAAATTATTAGAGCTGGCTGTTTGATTATACCAGATAGTCTGAAATTTGGCTCCTGCGACCCTGATTTTCCCTGCATTGCGATCGCCCCGATGTTGCCTGCATTGCGAGCGCCCTGAACTTCCCCTGCATTGCGATTTAGTTTTGAGGAATGTTGCCCGTAACTTTAATGTTATCACCTACGTTTCAAGCTCAGCACGCTGAGAAAAAAGCTCGACAAAACCATCTGCAAACCGACAGTCAGGCAAGTGAGCGAGGGAATAACCAAACGCAGAGTTTTAGAAGGATCGAGAGTACCGAAAGCCGTTTCGCTCCAGATAGTTAATGACAAGAACGAGCCAACTATTCCGATTAAAATCAGCGTGACTCCGACAATCAATCCTGTCTCTAACGTGACATAGCGAAATATTTTGTTGAGTTTAGGGTCTTCGGGCAGGAATTTCTCGCTGATGGCAAAAATCTTGGTGAAAAAAGCGAAAGTTACTGCTTGAAAACCGATGATAATTGCGATCGCACCATACAGCAGCGTGTGTACATCAAAGCTGATACTCCCAATCTTTTGAGTACCGGGCAACAGCCAAATGCTAACAATTAGACCCCAAATCATCAGCGCAGTACCCGGATACAAAAACAGCCACCGAGGACTGTAAAGCAGCAAAAATCGCAGGTGCCGCCAGCCATCTCGCCAAGTTCGCAAGTGTGGCGGGCGGCTGCGGCCGTCGGGAGAAAGTACGGTGGGGATTTCAGTTATCCGCAGCTTGTATACAGAGGCCTTGACCACCATTTCGCTAGCAAATTCCATCCCCGTTGTTTGCAAGTCGAGTTTCAAAATAGAGTCTCTCCTAAAACCCCTGAGTCCGCAGTGAAAATCGCCTACGGGACTGGCAAAAAATAGCCTCCCAACCCATGTCAGCACCGGATTTCCTAAATATTTGTGCAGCGGCGGCATTGCACCCGGTTTGATGCCCCCTTGAAAGCGGTTTCCCATCACTAAGTCGAAACCTTCTCGCAATTTGTTGACAAAAGCACCGAGGTTGGAAAAATTGTAGCTGTCGTCAGCATCGCCCATGATAATATAAACTCCGCGCGCTGCGATGATGCCTCCCATCAGGGCGCTGCCGTAGCCTTTGGCTGCTACGGGCACGACTCTCGCTCCCATTCTGGTAGCGATAGCTTGAGAACCGTCAGTGCTGCCGTTGTCTGCTATGATGACCTCGCCTGCAATATCAAGTTCGCGCAGGGACTTCTGTGCCTTCTCGATGCAGATTTCTAAAGTTTCTGCTTCGTTCAGACAAGGCATGAGTATGGATAGTTCTAGAGTATATTCTCCGCTTGGGTTGGTCTGCTCTGCCATATATTTGTTCGACTCTCGATCGCGCTCGACCATACTTGATTTTCCCGTATCTCTGCTTAAAATATTAGTGGTGAATAAAACCTAGCAAAACTTAATTAAAGTTTTTCAGGTTTTGGGGAACGGCAATTTTTGATTGTACTATAGGTTAGTAAATTTATGAATAGAAGCGTTTTTATGTTACTGCTTGCTGCAATATTGTGCGGCGTCGCAGGTCAATTTAGTCTGAAGGCAGGAGCTAAAATATTAGGGCCCATTGGCGCTGCTAATTTAATAGAAAAAATTATAGCAATGGCTACTCAGCCGTTGATAGTAACTGGTCTTTCTTTGTATGCAATTTCTTCGATCGGCTTTATTGTAGTTTTGTCGCGGGCAAACCTTAGCATAGTCTCGCCTTTACTGTCAATTAGTTACCTATTTACTGTTTTAGGTGGCAAACTTATATTTCACGAGCCTTTGCCTCCGCTGCGGTTGGTAGGCGTGGCGCTAATTATGACAGGAGTAATTTTTGTACTTAGAGGTCAAGCTGGGGGAGTGACTGGAGGCAACTAATACGATTTTAGATTTTAGATTTTAGATTGACGATTGGAGAATTTTAAATTAAGTCCACAGGTGAATATCACGGATATTTAACTGAGTTCTAAAATTTTTACTCGGAAGTTAAGTCATGGTTTCTATCGGTTGTGGGGCGGTGGAAAGGGTGTATGTGAGTTTTTTTTCCTAAAATGATGCTGCTGTATGTCTAATATTTCTGAGCCTGTGAATCCCAATCAATTATTGAGCGATCGCACCGCAGTTCTTGCTACCATGCACGAAAAAGAACGGGTAATGGCTCCAGTTTTGGAACGAGAATTAGGCGTAAATATCCTAGTACCTGCGGAGCTTGACACTGACACTTTTGGCACCTTCACCAGAGAAGTTAAACGCTTAGGAACACAAATAGAAGCTGCTCGCCATAAAGCACGAAAAGCCCTAGAAATTGCGGGCGAAACTCTTGCCTTTGCTAGCGAAGGTACTTTCGGCCCTCACCCAATGATGCCGTATTTGCCAGCTAACAGAGAAATAGTAATTTTATTAGATCGAGCCAACAATCTAGAACTCATCGGCGACTCTTTCTCCGTTGAAACTAACTACAGTCACCAGTTAGTTTCCAGTATAGAAGAAGCAGATGATTTTGCTAAAAAAGCTGGATTTCCCGAACACGCACTGGTGGTTATAGTTGGCGATGCTGCGCTCGGTAACGGCGAAATTGTCAAGGGCATTAAGACAGAAAAACAACTTTTCGACGCTGTGACAGCAGGCTTAAAAAACTCGTCAACCGGCCGAGTTCACATCGAAACAGATATGCGGGCGATGTACAATCCAACTCGGATGAAAAACATCGAAAATGCCACTCTCGATTTAGTTAAAAAATTCAAGCAATTCTGCCCGGAGTGCGGTTGGCCGGGATTCGATATTGCTGAGATGAAAATCGGATTGCCCTGCGGACTTTGCTATTTTCCGACTCAGCTAGTGCGATCGGCAATCTATAAATGCAAAAACTGCGGTTATACTAAAGAAAAACTATTTCCTGACGGTCGAGAGACTGCCGATGCTTCCCTGTGTCAATATTGCAACCCTTAGAAAAATAATTGCCTAAACTTAGTAAAATTTGCAACAATATTATTGATAGTTCCCTAATAAAAATCACTAATGATAGCCGTAGAAACAGAACGCAACTGGAAACCCGTTATTAAAGAATTTGAGGCTGTAGTCGGCAAAAATGGCGTGGTGCAGCGCCGCGAAGAATTGATTGTCTACGAGTGCGACGGACTCGCCAGCTACCGCCAGCGCCCCGCCCTGGTGGTATTGCCTCGAACTACGGAGGAAGTGGCGCAAGTGGTCAAAATATGCGATCGCAACTCAATTCCCTGGGTGGCTAGAGGGGCAGGAACCGGCCTTTCCGGCGGCGCTTTGCCTGTAGAAAACTGCGTGCTGATTGTCACTGCCCTAATGCGAAAAATCCTGAAAGTAGACTTAGAAAATCAGCAAGTAGTCGTGCAACCGGGAGTAATTAATAACTGGGTAACGCAAGCAGTTAGCGGCGCCGGTTTCTACTACGCGCCAGATCCTTCCAGCCAAATTGTTTGTTCAATTGGCGGCAACGTTGCCGAAAATTCTGGCGGTGTTCACTGCCTCAAATACGGAGTCACAACAAATCACGTTTTAGGATTAAAATTGGTCCTTCCCGACGGTTCCATTGTCGATGTCGGTGGCGAAATTTCCGAAATGCCCGGTTACGATTTAACTGGTGTATTTGTCGGTTCCGAAGGCACTTTAGGAATCGCCACAGAAGTTACTTTGCGAATTCTCAAAGCGCCGGAATCGATTTGCGTTCTCCTAGCGGATTTTTCCAGTATAGAAGCAGCGGGCGAATCAGTTTCCGATATTATCAGCGCTGGCATTATTCCCGGTGGCATGGAAATCATGGATAACATCAGCATCAATGCTGTGGAAGATGTGGTGGCAACTGGATGTTATCCCCGCGATGCGGCGGCAATTCTCCTCGTAGAAATTGACGGTTTAGAAGTGGAAGTTGCCACAAATAAACAGCGAATTGCTGATATTTGCAAGCATAACGGAGCGCGAAATATCACCACGGCAACCGACCCGGAAACGCGCCTAAAAATTTGGAAAGGACGGAAAGCTGCTTTTGCGGCGGCGGGTCATCTCAGCCCGGATTATTATGTGCAAGACGGCGTAATTCCGCGAACGCAAATGGCTTATGTTTTGAAAGAAATTGAGGCTTTGAGCGAGAAATACGGTTATCGGATTGCTAATGTTTTTCACGCGGGAGACGGGAATTTGCACCCGCTGATTCTGTACGATAACTCGGTAAAAGGTGCGCTGGAAAAGGTGGAAGAATTGGGCGGGGAAATTCTTAGGCTTTGCGTGAAAGTTGGGGGAAGTCTTTCGGGGGAACACGGCATCGGTGCTGATAAGAAGTGTTTTATGCCGGATATGTTTTCGGAGGTAGATTTGGAGACGATGCAGTGGGTGCGTCAGGTGTTTAATCCGAAAGGTTTGGCGAATCCTGGGAAGATGTTTCCGACGCCGAAGACTTGCGGGGAAGCGGCGAGGGCTAAGGTTGAAACTTTTAAGAAGTTGGAAGGTGCGGAGGTTTTTTAATTCCCTATTTATGGGGGTAAGGTGAGCCGAAAAGCACCTGATAATTGTCTCTACAATGGGGATGCAAAGCCTCTAAGTATGCGTTCGCAGCCAGATCCTGGTAACGATAAAAAACGATTTTTATCGTTTTTTACGAGTGCGAGATTTCCGCTCGCTTGCTTGCCTATATATCACGTTGGTAAGGTGCAGATTGCACATTCCGCGCTAATGTGTGATCGGCATTTTGATAGTAAATTCCGTACCCTTGCCCAATTCCGAAGTACAATATAATTCGCCTTTGTGTTTTTCTACAATAATTTGATAGCTAATTGACAAACCCATTCCCGTGCCTTTGCCAATGGGCTTGGTAGTAAAAAAGGTATCAAATATGCGCTGTTTGACTTCCTCCGTTATTCCCGGGCCATTGTCGGAAATTTTTATTTCTACAAAATTGCCGACAACTTCCGTACAAATCCTAATCTGGCTGGGATTTTCTAGCATTTCTTGACAAGTTTGCCTACTGTTCGCATCTTCTAAAGCATCGATCGCATTGCTGAGAATATTCATAAAAACTTGATTTATCGGTCCAGCAAAACACTCAACATTCGGCAATTCTCCGTATTGTTTTACGATTTGAATTGGCTGCTTTTCTCCGTTCCCTTTCAAACGGTGATTGAGAATTAACAGCGTGCTGTCAATACCTGCGTGGAGGTTAACGGGTTTCATCTGTGCATCGTCGTGCCGCGAAAAGTTTCGCAGCGACTGCACAATCTGGCAAATGCGATCGACACCAACGCTCATTGAAGATAGTATTTTAGGTAAATCTTCAGCTAAAAAATCGAGATCATTTTTTTCTCTTTCCTCTTGAATTTCGGCAACTGGATTAGGATAGTGCTGTTGATAAAGTTCGAGGTGGTGAAACAAGTCTTGAGTATAATTTGTGAGATGAGCGAGATTGCCGTAAATGAAGCTGACTGGGTTGTTAATTTCGTGAGCGACTCCAGCAATTAGCAATCCCAAACTCGACATTTTTTCGCTTTGAACTAATTGGGAATGAGTGGCTTTGAGTTCGTCCAGGGCCGCTGCTAGTTGAGCTGCTTGTTCTCGGCTTTGTGCTTCGGAATTATGCAATGCTTCTGCGGCTTGTTTGCTGTGGGTGATGTCTCTCTGTACGCCGATAAAATGAGTTAATTTACCCGTTCTATCGCGCACGGGAGATATTGAGAAACAATTCCAGAAAGCGGTTCCGTCTTTGCGGTAATTCTTTAATATTACCTTGCATTCGCTTTCTGCTTGCAAGGCTTGGCGAATTATTTCTACTGCCGCCGGGTCGGTATCGCTTCCGTGCAAAAATCGGCCGTTTTTTCCGATAATTTCCTGCCGCCGATAACCTGTCATACTTTCAAATGCGGGATTGCAATAAATAATTGGATTTTCGGGGTCAGTGGCATCAGAAATCGTAACTCCGGTGCTAGTAGCTGCTATAGCTCGATCGTACAACCAAAGCATTTCTTCTGCGCGCTTGCGATCGGTAATGTCCCGTAGCGTAGCTAAATAAGCCATTTCTCCATCCCATTCCGTTTCCACCACCCGCATTTCTACTACAGCATTTGCTTTTTGCTTGCGAATAGCTTCAACTTCTGTTTGCACGACGCGAGTTCCTGGTGCTTCTGTTTTTCCAACTTGGGGAATAATATCCGTCGCCATCTCAAGGTCGCAAGCTGAAACTTCTACTACTAAATTGCCAAAAAATGCTTGCCCTAAAAGTTCCTCTGCTTTGCAGTTAAACAGCGCTTCTGCTGACGGGTTGGCAAAACATACAAGTCCTCGCTTGTTAACGATTGCGATGCCGTCGGCATTTTTTTCGATGACATTCCGAAACCGAGATTCGCTAGCTTTCAAATCCTGCTTTAGCTGTTCCATTGCTCGCTCCATCTGTTGCATTTCGCACAGACTAAGACTATAAGCTTCGGAAATATTGGCCTCGGTCGAATTCTCGGCTCTTTTTTTTGCCATCTGTTGGTAGCCTGTTCTATTGGTCATATTGTGATCAGTTTTTTTATGATTCCTGCTAATATTACTGAGCTTATTTTCTGGATCTGCTTCTTGAAAAAACATATTTCAGCCCTACCAAATTGTTGTTTAGATTAAGGTGTTGCGATCGCCCAATTTTTCGGGAAATTTAGGGAGAGAGCAATTTACACCCGATGCTAGCACATTACTTTTAGAATTCATCATAAAACATCGTTAAAATTCAAGAGCATCGCCATAGATTTATCTATTAAGTTTTATTAAGTAATTTCACCAACATTGACACTTACGTAGCGACATGAACTGTACAAGCTGAATATGGCTTCAATCCCCCTCGCACTCACAAAATAACCAGTTCCACGCGCAAGTTATACATATTTAGAAGCCACTGGTCAGTATAAAATATTATATAGGTTTGACAAAAAATATGGTTTAAAATAAGCGAACTCATCTTTAAATTATTAAAAATAATCATAATTAGCCATTACCAAATCATCTCCCTGCGGGCAGATGTGATATAGAATATAACCTATCTATTTTTGCGATCGCAACTTCAAACCAATGGCACGTCTAGCACTTTTGAGCACATCCAATAAAACCGGACTAATCGACTTAGCGCGCAGTCTAGTAGAAGAATTTGAATTTGACATAATTAGTAGTGGCGGGACAGCAACGGCCCTCAAAGAAGCAGGCATCCCAGTGACCAAAGTTGCGGAATATACTGGTTCCCCCGAAATTTTGGGAGGGCGAGTCAAAACACTTCACCCACGAATCCACGGCGGCATTTTAGCACGCCGCGATGTACCGGAAGACCTCGCAGATTTAACTGCAAATCAAATTCGGGCGATCGATCTAGTTGTAGTCAATTTGTATCCATTTGAAGAGACAATTTCTAAACCAGGAGTTACTCTAGCCGACGCAATTGAGCAGATAGATATCGGCGGGCCAGCAATGTTGAGAGCTTCCGCCAAAAACCACGCTCATTTGACAGTTTTGTGCGACCCAAAACAGTACAATACTTATTTAAAAGAACTGCGGGAGAATGGCGGCGCAGCATCCTTAGAGTTTCGGCAAAGATGCGCCCTAGAAACATTCAAACATACAGCCAACTACGATCGCGCGATCGCAAATTATCTCAGCAGCAGCCAATCCGCTGAAGAATCTTCGCTACCAGACGAGTTTAATTTATCAGGAAAAGAGTTGCAAACTCTGCGCTACGGCGAAAATCCTCATCAAGCCGCCACCTGGTATCAAAGCGGAACTACACCCACAGGCTGGACGACTAGCACCATCCTGCAAGGCAAAGAATTAAGCTACAATAATTTAGTAGATTTAGAAGCAGCAAGGCGGCTAATCGTAGAATTCCCCGACACACCCGCGGCCGCTATTCTGAAGCATACAAATCCTTGCGGCACAGCCTTGGGAACAACTATTTCTGAAGCTTATCAAAAAGCCTTCGATACCGATTCAGTCTCAGCTTTCGGCGGCATTGTCGCCCTCAATCGCCCCATTGATGCTGCTACCGCAACGGCGTTAACTCAAACATTTTTAGAATGTATTGTCGCGCCGGGCTGCGAACCCGAAGCCGAACAAATTATCAAGAAAAAGGCGAAAGTTCGAGTATTAATTTTGCCAGATTTGACTCAAGGGCCACCACAAACTGTTAAAGTTATTGCAGGCGGTTTGCTGGTGCAAGACTCAGATAATATAGTAGAAGAAACTAGCAAATGGCGGATTGTTACTGAGAAACAGCCGACAGCCCAAGAGTTGGAAGAATTGCTGTTTGCTTGGAAAGTAGCGAAACACGTCAAATCAAATGCGATTGTTGTGACGCGCGATCGTACTACAATCGGTGTCGGCGCCGGACAAATGAATCGCGTCGGCTCAGTTAAACTAGCATTGGAACAAGCAGGAGACAAGAGCCAAGGAGCTATTTTAGCCAGCGACGGTTTCTTCCCCTTCGACGATTCAGTCAAAACTGCGGCTGAGGCGGGCATAATTGCGATCGTGCAACCGGGCGGAAGTATGCGCGATCAAGATTCCATTCAAGCCGCCAACCAACTTGGAATCACAATGGTTTTCACCGACATCCGCCACTTCTTGCATTAGGAATAATACCTAAAGCAATTCTCAATTGTGTATTTTATTGTAGGGAGACAATAGTGTTTATTGGTCTTAACTTAAGGCGGAAATTCTTTGGATCTCTGGTTTTACTCTAAGTCTCGATCCCCCTAAATCCCCCTTAAGAAGGGGGACTTTGAGAAAACCCCTGTCCCCCCCTTTTTAATGGGAATTTAGACACTCTTGTCCCCCCCTTTTTTAAGGGGGGTTAGGGGGGATCTGGAAGGCTATGACACCAATCAACACTGTTATGTCGTACCAAATTCCCAGTTGCATCCTTCAAAAATTATGACTTACACTCAACCGCAAATTAAACCCCAAGACATAAAAGTCAAAATCCTGCTCACCGGGGGACATCAATGCACCGTCACCCTTAAATCTGATACACCATTATTGCACAGCCTTGTCAAAACATTAGTCGATCGCACCCAACAAACACTCTGTTTTTCGCCCTTATTTCAAATCCCCATAGACGACGGGCGTTCCACCCTTTTTTTTCCCGGCGAACACCTAGTGGGATTAGTCACCGAACCCCCAATTTACTTGCAGCAACTGGAACCGCAGCAGCCTGCAACTCCTGTAGAAATTCCCGCCACAGAAATTCCCGCCCCTGCGCCGCCTGTAAATGACGATTTAATATCTCGCTACGCCCAAATAGACAACTTTTTGACACCCGCAGAAAAAAACAAACTCCTTAAATATGTCTTAGCCAAAGAATCAGAATTTGTGAGTACCAGCACCTCAACCAATGCCGAAGATTACCGCCGTTCGATGGTACTCCACTCGTTCCCCGAATTTTCGGAACTGATGGTTAATCGCATCAAAGCAATTCTCCCCGACGTGCTAAAAAGTTTAAATATTCCGTCATTTTCCCTGGGTGAGATAGAAGCTCAGTTAACCATGCACAATGACAACAACTTTTATAAACTTCACAACGACAGTGGCTCGCCAGATACCGCCAGCCGATTTTTTACTTACGTTTACTATTTCTATCGAGAACCCAAGGCTTTTTCAGGTGGCGAGTTGCAGATTTATGACAGCAAAATCGAGAACAATTTTTATGTGGCGGACAAGACATTCCGAACCGTTGAACCTCGCAATAATAGCATCGTATTTTTTCTGAGTCGCTATATGCACGAAGTTTTGCGAGTTAGCTGTCCCTCAAAAGCTTTTGCTGATAGCCGCTTTACTATTAACGGCTGGGTACGCAAAGCAAGTTGAGGTTAATTCATTGTCCTGCACGCGCTAATCACCTAATTTTGTCATTCTGAGTCAAGCGAAGAATCTCAAACTTTTGCCACACCGTTACAATGCGTAAGTTCCGATATGTGAGCTTCTTCACTTCCCAAAGGCTACCCTCAGAATGACAGAATTACCTTACTCAAAACTATTTAATTCTTATTCTAGTGCTCCTGCATTTTTGAGTAATTTCACCACATTAGAATAACCCTTAAACTCAGCCAGCATTAAAGCTGTATAATTTCCCGGATTTTTGTGGTTTAGTTCTGAACCAGCATCAATTAAAATCTTTACTGCATCAGGATAACCCCGATGTGCTGCCCACATTAAAGCGGTTGCACCCGAATCATCGAGCAAGTTGACATCTGCACCTTTTTCGACTAATAATTGGACGATCGCCATATAACCGCGATCGCACGCCTTCATTAAAGCCGTTTTCCCCAAATCTGCCGGGACATTGGGATCAGCACCGCCGTCAAGCAAAGCCTTCACAGTCTCGGTATGTCCGTGAAACGCAGCAAGCGTCAAAGCCGTCTCCCCAAAGTTTTTCGCATTCAGAAACTCATCCCGATTTGAGTTTACTTTTTGCAGCAAAGCCGATACGATCGCACTATGGCCGTGAACAGCCGCCACCAGTAAAGGCGTATCGCCCAACCGATTTCTAGCACCGACACTAGCACCTCGGTTTAAGAGCAATTCCACCACATCTTCGCAGCCTTCAACCACGGCAAAATTCAAAGCAGTTTCATCATCTTTATCCTTAGCGTTGATATCCGCACCAGCATCTAGTAAGATATGGGCGATCGTCGCATTTCCACCAGCAGCAGCCGCCATCAAAGCCGTGCCCCCATCTCCATTTTTCACATTCGCATTAGCACCCGCACCAAGCAAAGTTTGCACCACATCAGTATTGCCGGCATCCGCAGCCAAAGTTAAAGCAGTTTCGCCGTTTTTGTCGGGAATTTCGACATCAGCACCCGCAGCCAACAGCGCCTCGACAACAGCCAAATTTCCCGCCGTCGCAGCCAGCATCAAAGCAGTTTTGCTCTCTAGATTTTTAACATTAGCATCCGTCCCACAATTGAGCAAAATTCGCACAATTTCAGCACTTCCTTGACGGACAGCTAAAAACAGCATAGAATTGTCAGCAACAGCACCCGCATCCACCAAAGCTTTAACAACAGCTTGATGACCGGATAAAGCAGCCATTTTCAAAGCTGAATCTCCATCTTTATCACGCACATTTACATCAGCATTAGCATCAAGTAACATCTGCACAACATTGATATCACCCTTGAGAGAAGCCGCCATCAAAGCTGTACTTCCATCATCATTTTTAGCATTAACATCAGCACCCGCAGCCAGCAACAGCCGCACAGAGTCAGCCTGTTTGTGAGCCGCCGCCAGCATCAAAGCCGTTAGCCCAAAACGCCTGCTCACCTGGTTGACATTAGCGTCATTGTTTAGTAGAGTACGCACGATTTCTGTATAGCCCTTTTGGGCAGCAAACATCAAAGCCGTCGTCCCCTCAGAGTCTTTGGCGTTAGCGTCAACTCCCTTAGCGAGTAAAGCTTGGACGTGAATAATGTTGCCAGTCTTGGCGGCTTGAATCAATACAGCGTCTTGTTTAGTGGCAGGCATAATAGTCTCTCATACCGTATATTTTTACCGTCGCACGAGACGGCCTGACTGGTATGCTAAGTTTTATGAAGTATGTTTGCTAATCCTCAGAACACTATGAATCTCGAAATTCCTCAGTCAGTGAAAGTTTGGAGCCAATTCTTCCACCCAGTTTTAATGTGGGTACTGCTGGCCATCTCATTTTATGCTTTGTATCTCGGCTTGCAAATCCGCCGTACCAGAAGTGCGGAAGGCGAAGTCAAAAAAGAGTTAATTAAGGGTAAATTCAACATCAAGCATCACCAGATGGGTTCTTTGCTGCTAGCCTTGATGGTAACGGGTGCAGTCGGCGGAATGGCCGTCACCTACATCAACAACGGCAAGCTATTTGTCGGGCCGCACTTGCTAGCAGGGTTGGGAATGATGTCAATAATTGCGATCGCAGCCTCGCTGACTCCTTTGATGCAAAAAGGCAATGATTGGGCGAGGAACGCTCACATCTTTCTGAATGTTGTGCTCTTGGGGCTGTTTGGCTGGCAAGCGGTATCAGGCGTGGAAATCCTGCAAAGAATTATCAGCAAAATGTGATAATTTGGGTAAGATTGCTAGTTGCTAATTGCTTGAGGGCGATTAGTGATTAGCAATTAAATTGTGATAACTTTTAGTTGTTTAATAGCCAAGCTTTCCTTGGGATGATATAATAGGCTAAAGTTAAACTGAGCGAACAAATTATAAGATTAATCAGGGAGCTTTTTGAAATCAAAAGAATTAAAGCCATGCTAGAAAACCTGATCAAATACTTTGTCTACGCAACAAAAGGCTATATTACAAAAACGCAGTTAATCAAGTTTTTGTATTTGGCCGATCTTTATGCGGTCAAATGGACAGACAAGCAGCTTACTGATTTAGATTGGCGTTATTATCACTATGGGCCTTGGAACGAAGGCATAGACGCTGCTTTAAATCAAATGAATGGCAAAGAGATTTTTCAAGAATCTCAGGGAGAAAGTATATTCATCAGACTTGGTGAGGGAGCTGGTAATGTGGATGATTTAAAGTTACCTTTAGGTCTGAAGCTAATGCTTGACAACATCAGGAGAGAATGGGCCGGGGCAGGAGAGGATAAACTGAATCAGTTACTAGAATATGTCTATAGCACTGCTCCCATGCTTGAGGTTAAATATAGCCACGAACCAGAGGAACAGGTGAGACTTAATCTGTACAAAGAAAGAGAAAAGTTAATGAGTGAATTGGGGTGAGCGAGTGGCTGGACAAAAACCGCGTCAAGGTTGGATTTATTTTATCAATCCCTATAGAGTATCTCTTCGTTGCAAACTCGGTCATCATCATATTTATGAGATAAATGAACCAGGGGAGATTGAGTGCAAGACAAGTTCTTGCACTCAGGTGATTAATTCGAGTCGGGTTTTCCGGGGAGAGCATCCTTATATCGTTTGGACAAGTGACCAATTTCAAGATGAATCTAAATACATCCAAACTTTGACGCTGATTCCGTTGACTTCACAAGAAACCTATAAAGGTTTGCCAACTGTATATCCGATTAATTCTACAAGCACCAATGGTCTTTCTAAGAATTCTTTCGCTCTAGTGCATCAGATATGTAATGTTGATGCTAATTGTTTTAAAGATTCGCAAAGGGATTGGCTTAAGCGAGTTGCACAACTGGATAAAGCAGATAAGGAAGCGATAGAGGAACGTTTAAAGTATTTTTTCAATCTTGGGGATAATCCGAGTGAAGATTGGTTTATTGAAAATGCGTCTATAGAACTTTTACAGAAAGTGTTTAATTATCTGCCAGATGAAACCACAAAAAGTATGGCTATAGAAAAACTGATCGACGATTTGCGATCGTAGGCAATGAATAGTAATTTATCGTAGAGGTCAAGAAGGTTTTTGCAGGGGACTTGAGCACTCTCGCTATATCCTGTTAACCTTCTCGATCGCCCAAACGGCATCTTAGCCACATCTAACAAAAATCAAAAAAGGCGGCACCCAGATTTGAACTGGGGGTGGAGGTTTTGCAGACCTCTGCCTTACCACTTGGCTATGCCGCCGTCACGTCGGAAATTTGACGTTTTCTTATAGTACACCAAATCTCGAAAATTTTAACATACCGGTCAAAAATTTCGTAAAGCGCAGCTATCCCGTAGGGAATCGCCCTTTTTTCCCATATCCCCAAAACCCATCCGAGGCTATTCTAGAACTACATCGATCGCCCGCAACACCAGCCATGACACCAGTTTTTCCCCTACTCGTCGCCCAAATCACCGACACTCACTTGTTTGCAGAGATCGATCGAGAATGGAAAGGCCTCTCAACAGCCCGCACCCTCCAAGCAGTTCTCGATCGCTTGCAACAGATACAGCCGCCGCCAGACTTACTCCTACTCACAGGCGACTTGTCCCAAGACGAAACACCCGAATCCTACCAGCGCCTCGTCTCCCTCATCGCCCCCCTCGGAATTCCCGCCTACTGGATACCTGGGAACCACGACAACATCCCTGTCATGGCAGAAATCTTAAATCAGTCGCCTCTTTCCCCAGAAAAATCATGGATGCTAGGAAACTGGCAATTTCTATTACTTTCAAGTGTGGAAGCCGGATGCGACGGCGGGCGGCTTTCCCCAGAAAGCTTGCATTGGCTAGACTCTCAACTGCAAGAAACGGGCGATCGACCTGTTATCATTGCCTTACACCATCATCCTTTGCCGATCGACTCTGAAATAATGGATGGAATGATGCTGCACAATGCCGATGAATTTTTGGCAATTGTCGATCGATATCCTCAAATCAAAATAGTCCTCTGCGGCCACATTCACCAAGAATTTCAACAACAGCGGGGCTCAGTTACCTACTTGGGGACACCCAGCACCTGCATCCAACTTTTACCCAAAAGCCATCCGATTATACTTGACGAAATCCCGCCGGGATTTAGATTGCTTGAATTGGCGATCGACGGTACTTGGAACACCAGAGTTGAGCGAGTTGCTGCAAAGTCGCCACCAAATTAATATTTTTTAGTCTGCCTAAATTTATTATCAAATTTACATTCTGTTGTCAATACATCAACAGATAGATTGTTTTTAGCAGCCCCATCTTTTATGATATTTATTAACCATAGATTGCAGACATACGTAAACTAGCGAGCTACGAACATAAATGTCGATCGCAATTTAAAAAAAACAGGAAAAACTAAATATATGTCTCAACTCAATGGCGTGATGATGCAGTATTTCCACTGGTACAGCCCCGACGACGGCAGCCTGTGGAATCAGCTAGCGAAATCGGCAAAAGATTTAGCCAAAATAGGCGTTACATCGCTGTGGTTGCCGCCAGCCTATAAAGGAACCGGCGGCGGTATGGATGTGGGTTACGGCGTCTACGACTTATTCGATTTAGGCGAGTTCGACCAAAAAGGGTCGGTACGCACTAAATACGGCACAAAAGATGAATATTTGGCCGCGATTAAAGCTGCCCAAGATGCAGGAATTCGGATTTATGCCGATGTTGTCTTTAACCACAAATTAGGTGCCGATGCAGAAGAAGAAGCCGAAGCCACGCCCTTCCATCCCGACAACCGGAATGACACCGTAGGCGAATATCAAAAAATCAAAGCTTGGACGCATTTTACCTTCCCCGGACGCGACCAAAAATATTCTAGTATGGAGTGGCATTGGTGGCATTTTGACGCCATTGATTACAACGTTTACAACACAGAAACCCATGCCGTTTACTTGCTAAAAGGCAAAGAATTCGATCGAGGAGTAGACTTAGAAAAAGGTAATTTTGACTACCTCATGGGTTGCGATTTAGATATGGACAACCCAGAAGTCAGCGGGGAGTTGAAATACTGGGGTGAGTGGTATGTCGATACAACAAACGTTGACGGCTTTCGCTTCGATGCCGTCAAACACGTTAAAGCAGAATTTTTCCAAGAATGGTTGGAACACGTTCGCCACTATGCCCAACGCGACCTATTTGCCGTCGGTGAATATTGGTCTTACGAAGTGGAAGCTTTGCACTACTTCATCCAAGCAACGGATGGTAAAGTCTCCTTATTTGACGCACCCCTCCATTACAACTTCCACGCTGCTAGCAAAGCCGGCAATAGCTACGACTTGCGAACAATTTTTGATAACACCCTCGTCCAACAGCAACCAACCCTCGCCGTTACCTTGGTTGACAACCATGATTCTCAACCATTACAATCCCTAGAATCTGTTGTCGAGGCTTGGTTTAAACCTCTTGCCTACGCTTTAATCTTGCTACGAAGCGAAGGATATCCGTGCATTTTTTACCCGGACTATTATGGCGCCAACTATAAGGATACAGCAAACGATGGCAACGAATACGAGATTTGGTTAGATAAACATCAGTTTATTCTCGATAAATTCTTGTTAGCGCGCCAAACTTATTCCTACGGCAATCAGTACGATTACTTCGACCACGCCAACACTATTGGCTGGACGCGACTCGGAGATGAAGAACATCCGGGCGGCATGGCTGTGGTACTCAGTAACGGAGGCGATGGCACTAAGTTTATGGAAGTCGGACAACCGAATCGAACTTATATTGACATCACCGAACACATCAAAGAATCAATCACAACTAATGACGATGGTTGGGCTGATTTTAGGTGTAACGCCGGTTCTGTTTCGGTCTGGGTGCCACAGCCGTAAGGACTACGTTAAAATTGACGTAATCCTCTGCCTAAAGTAGGGTGTGCAGTGCACACCTTACCGCTATAATTATTACCTTAAACCACTTTTAACTTGCATGATTTTGATGAAAGAAACTTGTTTGTAGTGAGGACTAAACTCCTCTCTCTAGTATTATTTTTATGCTATGCGATCGCCCAAAAAAATATTTATCTAAAAAAATATGAAACTTTCAGAAAAAGTTGCAGTTATTACCGGCGGTGGGTCGGGAATTGGTCATGCAGCAGCAATTTTAATGGCCAAGGAAGGCGCCAAAGTTGCTATTATCGATCACATTTTGGAAACGGGGCAAGAAACCGTCCGGCAGTTGGTCAATGAAGGAGGCTGCGGGCTGGCTATTGCCGCAGATGTTGGGGATTCTCAGCAAATGCAACAAGCTTTTCAAACAATTTTTGACAAATATCAAAGAATTGATATTGTGTTTGCAAATGCTGGTATTAACGGTGTATGGTCGCCGATAGAGGAGATAGAACCCGATGAGTGGGATCGGACAATTAATACCAACCTCAGAGGAACATTTTTGACTGTTAAGTATGCTATTCCTCATCTGAAAAAACAAGGAGGTTCGATTGTCATTACATCATCAATTAATGGCACCAGAAGTTTCAGGAAAGTTGGTGCCACGGCCTACGCTTGTTCAAAAGCTGCCCAAGTAGCCTTTGCAAAAATGCTGGCGCTAGAACTCGCAGCCTGCCAAATTAGAGTCAATGTGATCTGTCCGGGCGGGGTGCTAACTGCCATTGAGGAAAGCACTGTTAAGCGCCATCTCGATCGCATTCCAGTCCCGCCTGATTCCATTCAAGACATGATTCCTTTGACGGATAATACGGCAGGTTCTAGCGAAGAAGTCGCTCAATTAGTGTTATTTCTGGTATCACATTCCTCCAGCTTCATCACAGGTACTGAAGTCTGGATTGATGGTGGCGGTTCTTTGATTTAAAATCTCTATAGCAGCAATTTAAAGAATCTTGCTACCAATTACCCATCTTCAATCTAAAATCTAAAATCGATTGACTGACTATCAAGCAATTTGGTCACAAGCCCCTGGATTTATCACTAGGCTCAATTCTTCAATCTAAAATCTAAAATCTAAAATCGATACTAGGCTCAATTCTTCAATCTAAAATCTAAAATCTAAAATCTAAAATCGATTGACTCTCCACTGTTTAACAGCACTTTGCAATGTCTGGGGCAGCCACTTATCGTACTGAGGATAAACAGGCAAACGCTGCACGATTTGCCATCCCGATGCTGCTAAAATTTCTGTTAAAGTTTGGTGTTGCAGGTGAGGATAATCGGGATTAACTTCATCCCGCGGCCCAATTCCTCCTAAATCTCTAGCACCTGCTTCTAAACAAGCAAGTAATATGTCTGGCTGTGCAACTAAATTTGGGGGAATTTGCAGCCTGATTTCAAATGGTAAAATACTGCGGGCGATCGCAATTACTTCGGGCATTTTTGTAGCATCAAAAACTTCACCCTCCCAACTTTGCTGATTTCCCGGACTGTGTGGCTGGAGGATAACTTCTTGAATGTGATTATAACGCGAATGAATCCGGGCGATCGCCTCTAATGTCTCCACCCAATCGGCCGAACTTTCCCCAATTCCCAGCAGCAAACCAGTTGTAAACGGAATCTTCAATTCCCCAGCCCATTCTAACTGTTGCAGCCGCAGCGCCGGCACTTTACTCGGTGCGTGCCGGTGAACCGTTTGTAACAGATGTGGGGCAAGCTGTTCTAGCATCAGCCCCATCGATACATTTACCTCTTTTAACAGTGCCATCTCCTCAAAGCTGAGCGGCCCCACATTAGTATGCGGCAAAAATCCCAGAGAAAGTGCCAGTTCGCACAAATCGTAAATCCGCTGCAACCAAGCTTTTCGGCGTTGACTGTGAGGGTGTACCTCGCCGCTGAGGATGAGAATTTCAATTACACCTTGAGTTTGCAGCAAGTTGAGCTGTTTTTCGGCTTCTGCGAGTGTTAGCCAAGGACTTTGCAGGGGTTCTGCCCGAAAATTGCAATAGGTGCAGCGGTTAAAACACTCGTAAGTGGGAACCAGAGTATAAGCAGGGCTGTAGGTGACGGTGCGGGACATTCCTTGGGATTTTTTATCGATCGGACTTACGCAACAACATATATCTGTGCAGTGCGAGTTTTGCGGTTGGCGATCGCAACCCTTCATCTATCTTAACACTGACACAAGTCCCGAATCTCGTTGTCCAGGTAGATTATGAGTATTCTTCATTGGTGGGCGATCGTCCACTAATTCCGCATTCAGCTTTTCCACTCCTTATATAGCAAGCCTTCTGGCTTTTAAAAATCATAATTTATGACACATATAAGAAAAACTGTTCTTAAAAGGCCTTTACAAACTGAAATAAAAGCTTTATGTTTATTTACATGGCGGAACACAAAGCCGTCACGAACATTGAAAACCAAATAAAGCAATCATAAACAAATGACAACAACCTTACAGCAGCGCGAAAGCGCCAACGTCTGGGAACGCTTTTGTGAGTGGGTAACATCAACCGACA
>NZ_JAUPTE010000093.1:0-25032 GCF_036701705.1 Microcoleus sp. w1-18aA5
TATGGCTCAAGCCCAACGTCTGGCGGGATTTGGCCTTAAACTAATTAAGGAGTTGTTTAGAATGAAATAGCCCTGGTATGGTAAGTACCCTTTGGAAAGTGGATGAACTCGCCAGCACTTTGTTACTGATTCGGTTCTATGAAAACCTAGAAACTCTATCAACGGTTACTGCTCTCAATGAGGCCCAACAATGGCTGCGGAATCTGACCTCAGAGGGGCTTGAAGCATTATTAAAATGCCTCAAACCGCAAATTGATCGAACATTTAAACTGTTGCCCAAAAAAGAACGCACACGCTTTGTTAATGCTCCTCTGGATGGCGCACTGAACCGCAAGCCGTTTCCTTTTGCTGATCCTCATTACTGGGCTGGCTTCACTGCGATCGGCGTTTAGCAATCCTGACAAAAATTGTCCAAATTTTTCGTGCTTATGTAAATAAGTACCAGTGTTAATGGTACTCCTGGGTAAACGCCAGCAGTTATTAGCGAACCCAATGCAACAGCAAAACCTTGACTCAATACGTCTTTAAAGGCTTGCGTACAAATATGAGGACGTAATTTATCGGCTGCTTTTTCTAACAAGCTAGGCTCATTTGGGTTTCTTGCATCTAGATCGTTGTCTAATTCTCCTGACTTAATTGCTAAGGTTTCGGCTGCATATTCTAAATCGCCTTCACACTCTTCAAGTACATCAAGATCTTTTAGAGCATCGGGATATTCTTGTAATTGGGAGCGATACTGTTCAATTTCTGCTTGGGTAACGGTAGTCATTGGGATAAGGGCGATCGATTAAATGAGTAATTCTTATTTTGCCATAATTATTGTACTTCTTTTGTGTAGAAACCCGGCGGTTGAAACCGGGGCTACAAAAACAAAGAAACTTCATCCCTTCTTTAGTTCTATTATAGTTAGTTGCTTAGGCGGTGGAGTCTTGGGAGGAGTTGCTTGGCTGATTGCTCGTAAAGTGTTAAAACCATCATCGGCGCAGACAAGTTTACCTATTTCCGAAAATCAACCTCGCTCTATTGATGTGTAATCTCCCTCTGCTTTCGGGTTAATTGCATTCAACCCATCGCCCGAATCAATATCTAGTCGATCTAAAGTTCTCGCATCTAGTTTCAACAAAGGCATGATTTGGTCGTATTTCTGCCATTTACCTCTAGGAAAACCCCCAACTGCAAAATCAAAAAATCCATGTTCCATAGAGAATATGCCACCGCGTTCATACATTAGGATTAGCGGTTCGTAGGGTTCAGGTAGAGTAAATTCACTGACTTTTGGTGAATTTTTCGCGCTATCCCAATGAAGGAACCACTCGCAGGTTTTCTCAATAATACCCGCCACATAAAACGGTGTCTCTGTGAAATGAGTCTTAAGCACTTTAACCTTAGTTTCATCGGCATCTAGAGAATCAATATGAGCAGCCACATCAAAAAACGGCCATTCATCCGTACAATCTAAAGCCTTGGCCCACAGCGCAGCACGTCTCAAGTATTCTCGCAAAAGGGCAATGTGAGAGTTAACGCGACTATCGTCTGGCTCCCATTTAATTGCTAAAATTCGCTCTAGTGCAGTGTCGGTAATTGTTTTCGCAGTCATATTTTTTCTCTAATAGCTTCAAGCAACTCATCAAGATTCGAGAGGTTGTCCGCAAGCATCAGTCCTTCCGCTGACTTACCTATTATGTTAACCCAGTGGGAAAATGGATTGGGCTGGCTGGTATGAGGAGCTATATCGTGTGCTCCGAAATTATCCGGGGTTGGCCAGTTGCCAAAACCATACATGGGATGCTCTATCCAAGCTTTAGGCGATCGATAAGGAAGTCCATCGGCCATTAGTGCTTGCTCTATATACTCATGGGCTATCAACCGTTTAAACTTGCTAAGTTCTCTCGGTTGTAGCTCACCATTTTTTGCACTTATCCATAAATCAGCAATCTCACCATCGGGTGTAAAATTACCTCGGACATGACTAATAGTATTTGTCTCATCATTGGGAATGTCAAGCTCGTGTTCCTTGATAAATATGTGTTCTTTTACTTGGCGGATAATTTGTTCAGAAATCTCTAGATAATTAGCTATTGTATACACATCATCCGTCATGGCGATAATTTCTGCATATTGACGGATTTCTTTCTGATTAGCCTCCCCAAAATATTGTGGCACTATCCAACACCATTCTCATTATTATTCTTTAACAACTTCCATCAACTCCTCAATCAAAACATCGAGGGTGCGAGCTATCTTTTGAATGGATGTGATATCAACCGTTGCTAGTCCTTCGGATCGAGCATAGTGCCTGACTGTGCTGTACGGAACCTCGGATCGATCGGCAACATCCTTTAGCGTCCATCCTTTTTCGTCAGCCAACTCTCGGATTCGGAACCTAACTAACCCCATTCTACTTGACAAACGATAAGTATCTATCGTTTAATATTTGTAATCACAAATACGATTGCCCTCAGACCTGATAAATCAAGGGCAATCGCCTCTCTAACCATCCACTTTCGTGGAAAGGATTTTCCTATGATACCAAAAGAACTCACTTATCGCGATCGACTTAAACCTTGGTGTATAATTCGCCAACTCCCGAACTGTCAGCAGTTAACAGTCGCCCGTTTTACTCGTCGCCCTGATGCCGAAGCTTACTTGAATACACTGCGTCGCTTAATGCCCGCAGTCCCACATACAATTGTTTTTGTAAATGCGCTGTGCGTAAATGAACTCAGCGTGCCCATACAAACACAATTGTCGATCGACAGTTAAAGAATGCTTAGTTCGATCGAGTTTTCGAGAATCCCATCTAAAACTCGATCGAATTTCTAGAAAAACCACTCAATATAAAACAACTGCCAACAGCAAAAACTGTCAACAGTTGTTTTATATATTCCATGCGGATGGCGAGACTCGAACTCGCAAGGACATATTGCCACACGCACCTCAAGCGTGCGCGTATACCAATTCCGCCACATCCGCTCTTTCTGGCAATCTCCGGGATTTTTGCGTTACGAGTTAAAGATTTACAGGTTGAGGTTCCTGACATTTAACTTGTGACTTGCCCTTTGAGACCGCCGATTTACAATCATAGCACCACTACCAGCAAAATGTAAAATAAATTTTTGTGAACAATTTCTGGAAAACGATTATCCAGAACATACCGAAAGGCATTATTGTACAGAATATTGAGTGAATTAAGCAGCGAAGATGGGGTTCTCGAAAATTTTAATCGCTAATCGGGGAGAAATAGCTCTCCGCATATTGCGGACCTGCGAGGAAATGGGGATTGCCACGGTCGCCGTACACTCCACCGTAGATAAACACGCCTTGCACGTCCAGTTGGCAGACGAAGCCGTTTGCATCGGCCCCCCCACCAGCAGCAAAAGCTATTTAAACATCCCCAACATCATCGCGGCTGCCCTGACACGCAACGCCGCAGCCATTCACCCCGGTTACGGCTTCCTCGCCGAAAACGCCCGATTTGCCGAAATCTGCGCCGACCATCAAATTACCTTCATCGGCCCTTCTCCTGCCGCGATGCGGGCGATGGGCGACAAATCCACCGCCAAAGAAACGATGCAGCGGGTGAAAGTCCCCACAGTTCCCGGTAGCGAGGGATTGCTGGCGGACGATCGCGAAGCTTTGTCGATCGCCCGCGACATCGGCTATCCTGTGATGATCAAAGCCACCGCCGGCGGTGGAGGCCGCGGCATGAGGCTAGTCAAAGAAGCATCCGAACTCCCCAAACTATTCTCAGCAGCCCAAGGCGAAGCCGACGCAGCCTTCGGCAACCCCGGACTTTACCTGGAAAAATTCATCGAAAAACCCCGGCACATCGAAATCCAAATCCTCGCCGACAACTACGGTAACGTCATCCATCTCGGCGAGAGAGATTGTTCGATTCAGCGGCGGCACCAAAAACTCCTCGAAGAAGCCCCCAGCCCCGCCCTCAGCCAGAAACTGCGAGATCAAATGGGTTACGCTGCCATTGCCGCAGCCAAATCCATCAACTACACGGGTGCGGGCACTGTCGAATTTCTGCTTGACAAATCGGGCAAGTTCTACTTCATGGAAATGAACACCCGCATCCAAGTGGAACATCCCGTCACCGAGATGATTACAGGCCTCGACTTGATAGCCGAACAAATCCGCATCGCCCAAGGAGAAAAACTGCAAATCAAGCAAAACCAAGTAGTTCTCAACGGCCACGCGATCGAGTGCCGCATCAATGCTGAAGACCCCGATCGCAACTTCCGCCCTCACCCCGGCATAATCAGCGGTTATTTGCCTCCCGGTGGCCCCGGCGTGCGTATGGACTCTCACGTTTACACCGATTACGAAATACCGGCTTACTACGATTCTTTAATCGGTAAAGTAATTGTATGGGGGCGCGATCGACCGACAGCCATCCGCAGGATGAAACGGGCATTGCGGGAATGCGCCATCACCGGCGTTCCCACCACCCTGGGCTTCCACCAAAAAATCCTGGATTCCCCCGAGTTTCTCAGTGGCGAAGTTTACACTAATTTCGTCGAACAGTTCTTGAACCAAAATAGTCATTAGTCAATCGATTTTGGATTTTAGATTTTGGATTTTGGATTGAAAGATTGAAGAAAGCAACCCCACGGATCGATCCGGGGGTTTTTACCAAGCCTGCTTTCAGTCAACAGTCAACAGTCAACCGCCAACAGTCAACAGTCAACCGCCAACTTCTACATCATCATTGTCAGTAGCCCTTGCTGACCGAGAATCATTTCTCGCAGCAAGCTACAGATACCCACCCAAATAATCGGCGTAATGTCCACCCCGCCGATGGGCGGTACAATCTTTCTAGTTACGGCTAAAAAAGGTTCCGTCGGCCAAGCAATCAGACTCAACGGCAACTTGCTCAGGTTCACCTCGGGATACCAAGTCAGAACGATCCGAAAAATAAACAGCAAAGTCATCACGACTAGGACAGAGCCCAGAATCCAACTTGCAACGGTAATACCAGTCATGGGTCTTATCTCGAAATTTTAAGTTTTGTTAAGTCTGCTATTCATAATTTTAACCGTTTCACAGGTGCGATCGAAAGTATAAAATTAATAAAAATCAAATTGTTGTAACAAAGGCTTTGAATCTATGACTCCTTCTCTTGCGAACTTTTTGTACAGCCTGCTGGTGGGCGTGACAGTGGTAGTGATTCCAGCAACGATCGCCCTGATCTTCATCAGCCAAAAAGACAAAATCAAGCGCACCTAAAAAGTCAGCGGGTTTCTAAGTCCGGCGCTGTAAGTCAATATTGGGCTACAAGTCGGGCATTTCCCCGATCCGAGAAACCTCGGCTGCCAGCAACTGTCAAGGCAAAACCTTCAGTTGACTGCCAAGCTGAGGTTTTTTCCCGTTAAACTCATTATTATACTCACTTCCCAAGCTGAAACCCTGACCGGACGCTGCCCCAGAAAGCACAGTCGGGCTGACAGACTTAATGATAGATGTAAAATCTAACTCGCTAACATAGGAAAGACATAGGAGATAGGCTAATGGTCAATTTAGGATTGAACTGGAGCAGCCTGTTAGGGATCATCCTAGCAGTAGCAGGGGCAGGACTGTATTTTCTGCGATCGTGGCGTCCCAAACTAGCCCGAGACCACGATATTTTTTTTGCAGCAGTGGGCCTGCTGTGCGGCGGTATTCTGTTATTTCAAGGGTGGCGGCTTGACCCAATTCTGGCATTCGGTCAATTTCTGCTCAGCGGTACCGCCATATTTTTTGCAACAGAAAGCATTAAGCTGCGAGGAGCGACCACAGCCCAAGCCAAAAGTCGCGCCCAATACGTAGATGAAGACCGACCTGTCAGCAACGCTTACGGTTACGACGGCTACGATGCCGAAATGGAGCAGCTAGAACCAGAGGAAGACTATCCGCAGCGTCCCCGCATCAGAGGCAGCCAAGACTACCGTTCCTCTCGGGAAGCCTACGACGACGAACCCCGCCGCCGCCCCTCGAATCGCAACGGCAGCGTTAACACCGGACGGCCCGACTCGCCCGATCGATCCTCGCGCAAACGTCCCTCTCGCCCAGAAGCCCCGCCTGCCCAAGAGTCGGACAACTGGGACGTTTCAGACAACCCCGAAGAAAGACCGACCCGCAGCCGCAGCAGTCGCCCCCCTGCTTCGGAAAACCGCAGTTCCGATACGCCGCCGAGAACCAAAAAACCCCGTCCTACGGAATCATCCAGGTCTCGCCCCAGCAACCGCGACGTGGAAGCACCGCCGTCAGACTACGTGGAGTATCGACCTGTAGAATACCCGGAAGACCAACCCGATAATTCCCCCAGTTTCGACAAATAGGCAAACACTAAGTAGATGGGTGAAACTAAACTTTTATCGTGCCAGCCGGCGAAAAAATAAGTTGCGTTTATTGATGCCCATCTACTTATTCTCAGATATGAAAGTGATTAAAAAGACTGTAAATTGCGAGGGTGAAAACCCAGACCAACGGAGATATACACAAAGAAAAGCTAATCTTTTTCAAAGTTATTTTGACAATCAAGCATCCAGGATACCCGCCACGTGATTCATCCGTCCAGAAATAAAAAACCTGTATCCGAGAAACTTCCCCCCGAATTTATTTCGCGCAAGTCAATTCTAAAATCTAAAATCTAAAATCTAAAATCTAAAATCTAAAATCTAAAATCGATTGGCCTACCGAACCTGTGGAACTAATCGACAGCATAATAATCTAAATATAAAATCCCAAATCTTAAATCAGCAAGATGCCATTACTCGAAATAGGAGATCCGGCTCCCTGGTTTTCCGTTCCTTCTACAAATAACCCCTTATTTCATTTCCCGACTGTTGGCGGCCGGCGAGTCGTGCTGTTTTTCTTTGCCAGTGCAGCTTTTGAACAAATCCAAGTTATCCTCAAAAGCTTTCAAGAGCTTTCAGAAGAATTCCAAAGCTTGCAAGTACCCAGGTTCGGAGTGAGCGTTGACCCAGCAGACAAAGAACAAAACAGACCAACAACAATTGCTCCGTCATTCATATTTTTCTGGGACTTAGACAAAAAAGTCAGTCAGCAGTATGGTGTTTTCCGAGAGGTCGAAGAAAATGGAGTTGCCGGAGTTCACTATTCACCCCAAACTTTTGTACTCAACGAAAACCTTCAGGTAATTAATATTTTGCCGATGGGCGAACCGCACCAACACGCCCAGCAAGTATTAGATTTTCTCAAAACTTGGCCCCCGATTGAGGAAGGGCGACCGGCAACTCCTCACGCCCCGGTGTTGGTAATTCCTAATGTTTTGGACAAAGCATCTTGCCGCAGTTTAATCGATATGTACAAAACTCACGGTGGCAGTCCTTCGGGCTTTATGAGGCAAATAGGCGGGAAAACAGTTGGCTTGCACGACGACACTTTTAAGAAGCGCCGAGATTTCTTTATTGAAGACCCGAAGTTACAGCAGCGATTGAATTCGATTATTTTGCGCCGGGTGCGGCCGGAAGTAGAAAAAGCTTTTCAGTTTACAATTACCAGGTTTGAACGGTACTTGATAGGTTGTTACGATGCTGACAGCGGCGGTTATTTTCGCCCACACCGCGACAACACTAGCAAAGCTACCCTGCACCGCAGGTTTGCGATGACGCTAAACTTGAATGTGGGAGAGTACACGGGGGGATTTTTACGGTTTCCAGAGTACGCGCCACACGGTTATAAAGGGGATTGTGGCACGGCGATTATTTTTTCGTGTTCTTTGCTGCATGAAGCGACGCCGGTGATTAGCGGCCAGCGTTTTGCTTTGCTGTCTTTTTTCTACGGCAATGAGGATGCTGCGGTACGACAAGCTAATTTTAAGTATTTAGCTGCTGATTCAGATTCCCGAATAGGAGAACCGGCGTGAGGAATGTCACTACCGTGGTGCACGTCCTAAAATAATTAGAGAAGGTAGTTAGGGGTTAGCCACAAAACCTAATTCCTAGCTACCGATCGCTAAATACTAAATCGATCGCCATGAATTTCAAACTTCTAAGTTTAGCAGTATCGGGAATTTTAACGGTTGGGGTTGCAGCCAGCGCCAGTGCGGTTGTTACGACATCCCCTGTGCGGCAATCAACAGATTTAACGGAATTTAACTCGGTGCATTCCCAGGGTGCGATCGCCCAAACTGTCGAAGAACAAACCAATATTCGAGTCTACGAAAAGGCTAGTCCGGCGGTTGTTACAGTCGATACAGATAAATCTAACGGCAGTGGCACAATTATCAGCCCCGACGGCATGGTGTTAACGAACGCCCACGTTGTTTCGGCAGGCGGTACCGTCAATATCATTTTGTCAGACGGCAGAAAACTTGTCGCCGATGTCATCGGATTCGGCGAAGAAGGTCTAGACTTAGCCGTGGTTAAGATTCGCGGTCAAAACAATTTGCCCACTATTCCTGTAGCCCGTCCAGGTTCGGTGAAAGTCGGGCAACAAGCATTTGCGATCGGCAATCCCTTCGGTCAATTTCAAGGTACTTTTACAGTCGGAATCGTCAGTCGCATCGACCAGCAGCGGGGCTTAATTCAAACCGACGCCGCCATCAATCCCGGCAATTCAGGAGGCCCGCTGCTAAACAGTTCAGGAGAATTAATCGGCGTCAATACTTCTATTTTTACTCGCGGTCGGGGTGGAGGTAATATCGGTATCGGTTTTGCAATTTCCGCAGACAAATTACCCGCTTTCCTGACAGCGGTGCGAGAAGGGCGGGCTCCCCGCGTGGCTCAAGCCCGATCGCCCTTTGGTGGCAACAAATCACCTCAAAAAGTTGCGTTAAACGGGCCCGCCGTTAGCGGCCTCCTCACCGAGAAGTCTAGCGTTCTGCCCACAGACAACAGCTTTTTTGACCTCTACTCGTTTGAGGGAAAAGCGGGCCAGCAAATCACCATAGAAATGAAAAGTCAAGAAATTGACCCTTATTTAATTTTGCTCGGGCCCAACCAGCGCGAAATCGCACAAGACGATGACGGGGCCGGCAGTAAAGACGCCAGAATTACAGTCAGGTTGCCAGCAGACGGGACTTACACGTTAGTGGCAAATTCCTACCAAGCTAAGCAGTCAGGGGCTTATACGTTAGAACTGAAAGCGAGTGCTCCTACCGCGCCTTCTCGGGCGATTTTGCAAGAAGAAGGCGCTTTAGTCGCAGGAGGCCCAGTATTGCCGTCTGACAACAGTCTGTATCGAGAGTATACTTTTGAAGGTCGATCGGGTCAGTCTGTAGCCATTTCCCTCGAAAGTACAGATTTCGATCCCTATGTGGCTATCTTTGACCCTAACGGCCGATTAGTGGCAGAAAATGACGATGAGAGCGATTCGACTAAAAATGCGTTTCTGACCGTTACTTTGCCCGCTACGGGTCGCTATCGCGTAATTGTCAATGCTTACGATGCTTCGGGTCGGGGTCGTTACACTCTAACAGTCCGGTGAAAATGGGTAATTGGGAATTGGTAATGGCTAATTGGGAATTGGTAATTGGTAATGGCTAATTGGGAATTGGTCGAATTATTTTTCCTGCTTCCTTCCATCCGTTAAATCCGTACATTGCTCGTTGCCGAACTTCCTTCTTCCATCCGTTAAATCCGTCGAGCGAATCCGTTGCCGAACTTCCTTCTTCGTTGCAAACCGAGGTAATTCATGCGTCAAGTTAGATTGTGGGCGATCGCGCCAATTGCTCTGGTAGCTACTTTTTCTGGCAAAGCGACTGTCTCGCCGCCAGTTTCAAATTTAGGTGGAGTTGCTAACAGTAGTTCCACCCTCATTTCAGCAGAATTTCCTCAAAATTTAACTGATGCGAAGCCTGCTGAAAAGGGTGTTTTAGCTCAAGCAAGTCCCAACCCGTCGCCATCACCACAAAGTTCGCCAACTCAGAGCCCTACTGTAGAACCTCCGCGGAGTCCTGATGCGGGTTCATCTAAAATCATTTTAGAGCAAAACGGAGAACTCAGCCCTGCTAAGTCTTCTGTACTGCCCTCAGACAGCAGTTTGTACGACGAGTATACCTTTGAAGGCACTCAGGGTCAGAAAGTGATTATTACCGTAGAAAGTACCGAGTTTGATACTTATCTCGCTATTTTCAACTCCCAGGGCGAGCTACTTGGAGAAAATGATGATGCAACGCAGCAAAATTCCAATTCAGAGATTTCTGTTACCTTGTCTGCGAATGGTCGCTATCGCGTCATTGTCAATGCTTACGATCCGCCTCCAAAAGGTAGAGGCAAGTACAGTTTGACCGTCCGTGAAACAACTGGAAATTAGTTGGAACGAAACTTGGCAGTCAGGGCACGGCATTGCCGTGTCCCTATAATTCAAGGACGATCGCACTACAAGCAACTGCGATCAACTTTGGTAAATTCATATGTTTGTATGCAACTATAAATGTTATAATCCTGCATCTATAAATTTAGAATCTGTATTTTAAATAACTCTTAAAAATAGAAAGGAAGCTGAAATCTCAATAATTTTTCAGCTTCCTTTTTTGCTTAATTCAGATTAATTTAACGCAGACCCAGCCAGGTGAAAAAATCCTGACGGGTGAAGAATTCTAGCAGCAAAAGTCCCACGAACCCCACCATCGCAAATCGTCCGTTGATTTGTTCGGCGTAGGCATTCCACCCAAAGGCTGGTTCTGGTTTTGGGGTATTTGGGGTTGTCGGTTTTGGGGATGGAGGAGTTTGAGCAGTCATTTAAAAGTTTTAAGTTTCGAGTTTTGAGTGATGATTTTGGGGAAGCTTTGCGATCGCACAACTTGTAATTTACCAGGAAAATGACAGCCGATCGCTAATCTGCTGACTTTTCTAAACTTTGAACCGATTCGATCAGATTTCGCACGGTTTCAGTACCTTCTGAAGGCTCAAAAAACAGCGGGAACTTGCCGCGAGCGATCATTCTCAAACCCAACGGGCCCAGACTCAGCAGACCTTTAACGTCGCGGAAGTAGTTTCCTACTACTTCGATGCCAAATTTCCGCTCATCTATCCAGCCGCCTTCTTTGACGAGATCGATTAAGACTTTGCGGTGACGGATCGATCGACTGGCTTGGTCGTCTTTGCGATCGAGAATCTCTTGTTTAATCTTACCAATTTGATCCATCGGCGCGACTTCCATCGGACAAACCGAGTTGCAGTAGTAACAGCGGGTGCATCCCCAGACGCCTGCGGTGCCTTCGTTGTATTTCTCCAGTCGATTTTCGGTTTCGCTGTCGCGGGAGTCGGCGATCGTGCGGTAAGCTTTGGCGAGGGCGTGGGGGCCGACAAATTCCGGGTTGACTTCGCGGGCGTTGCACTCAGAATAGCACGCGCCGCAGAGGATGCAGTTGCCGGTTTGGTCGAGTTTCGATCGCTCTTCTGGAGTTTGCAGAAATTCGCGTTCTGGAATTGCTCGCGAGGCAGTGCTGACATAGGGTTCAACTGCTTCTAGGTTGTCCCAAAAACTGGTCATGTCAACAACCAAATCTTTAATAATCGGCATATTTCCCATTGGGGCGACGGTGATTTCTGGGATGAAATCGGTAGGCATTTCTGCTGAGCTGGAATCAGCTATTTTTCGCAGTCTTGCGAGTTCGCTGGCTACATTTTCTTTGCAAGCTAATGCCGATCGACCGTTAATTCGCATAGAACAACTGCCGCAAATTGTATTGCGACAATTTTTGCGAAAAGCTAAAGTGCCGTCGTGTTCCCACTTAATACTGTTGAGGCAGTCGAGGATGGTATTGCTCTCTTCCACGTCTAGGGTGTAAGTGTGAACCCGGGGAGCCTCGTTTTGATTTTGGCGTACTACATTAAAGCGGACTTTCATATTTTGATTAAGGAATTTAGTGTTTATTTTAAGCTAATTTTTTGGAGTGTCTAGAAAGCTCTTATTTTTTTAACAACTACCTAAAGTAAGAGATTTTTAAAATTTTATTATTGTTTGATAAACAGCAATAATTCTCAAGTTATAAATCCTAAAATTGCAACTTTTTTAAGCGGATTTTTGAGCTATTAATTGGAGATAAAAGTAATTAATCGCTGCAATTCGGTAGTCGGAGGTGCGTGATGTCCAGCTTGTTTGTATTAACTTTCATGTTTTCCACACCGGCTTTTTGTCTGGGTCTGCTAAATCCTCAATGGGTGGGACTTGGAACTCGCAAGCGATCGGCTGCCTTGTACGGCGGCTTGATGGCAGTTTCGTTCCTTTTGCTTGGGGTGACAGCACCTAATGCGCCACAACCAGTTTCATCGGGGCTGCTGGCCTCAACTGAATGGCCAGAATTTAGGGTAAGCGCACCTTTGCGCTGAAGGTAGCTGGGTATGCATTTCACTTTTTTGGCAGCATTACAAGAAATTTTACCAGGACTTACGGCCGGTTGGGGCTAGAAACGTAGTTTTTTAAGAAAAATACTTGGTTCTCATCATTTACTGCAATTAAAAACCCCGGTTTATAGGCGTCGGAGTGCGATCGCGAACTGTAGGAAAAAATCGTAGGCTTAGTAAGGAGAGATACACTCAGAAACCCGGTTACACTAGGGTCAGGTGTCCAACGTTCTAGTTTACTTCGTAAATCATAGGGATTTGTGAGTTGGTCGGCAGATAAATAAGCAAGTTAACTTGTCAGGAATTACGCACAGGGATTAAATAACTCAGGTTCTTTAATAAACAGATATCCTTTGTGCTTCACCTCGGATTTTGGTAAAAGAAACCGGGTTTCTGCGTCCTGGGTGACTTCTCTTTTTTACTGCTAAAAATCGCTATGTTTAATTTTTTCGTCCTAAGCTTTCTATTGTCTATCCCGACCTTCTTTCTGGGTATTGTTAATCCGAAATGGGTGGTCGCACCAACCCGCAAGCGATCGATCGCGATGTACGGCGGGTTGATGGCGGCTTCGTTTGTGCTTGTTCGCGTCACCGTACCCCCTCCGTCTCAGGAAGTTTCAGTGGCGCTTACGGCCCCAAGCGATCCGCTAGTATCATCTCAAACCGCTAAGCCGTCACTGCTTTCGGCAGCGCCGACACCCAAGCCGGAGACTGTGAAAACGCCGACACCAACACCGAAACCTGCAATTTCTGCGAAGGTACCTGCACTTGCCAAACCAGGGCCAGATCGCAAATTGCCATCTTCAGTCAAATCTGTTGAGCGAACCGCAGAGATTGCTATTGATGCACAGCAGCCAAAGAAAGATACCAAGAAAGTTATTTATGAGTCTTCTCAACCGAAGGTTAAAAGTGCCGATTTTCCGAGTTGCGTTAACTCGGATTGCGACTGTTCTGACTTTGCGAGTCAAGCCGAAGCGCAGCGAGTGTTAGAGGCATATCCGGGCGATCCGTTTAAGCTTGATCGAGATCGAGACTCGATCGCTTGTGAAACGTTGCCTTAGATTTTATCTGCCAACAGCCTCGGTTAATGATCAAGGCTTTTTTCGGTGATTGTACGAATTGAAGAACGCAAATCGATCAGCTAAAATTGTCTAATTGTTGAGCTTGCGGTGCGGGTGCAGCTATGACTTACAGCTTGAGAATTGTCGATTTGCCAACGAGTGAACGGCCACGGGAACGGTTGATGGCCGGCGGCCCAAAAAGTTTGGCGACTGCGGAATTGATTGCGATTCTCCTGGGTACTGGTCAAGGACCCGGCAAACTTTCCGCCGTCGGGCTCGGACAGTATATTTTAAATCAGTTGAGTTTGCACCAACGTGATGCTCTGGCTGTGCTACGCACCATTAGCGTGCAGGAGTTGACGCAGATTCACGGGATTGGCCCTGCTAAGGCGACTTCGATTTTGGCTGCGGTGGAGTTGGGGAAGCGGGTATTTCAGTCGCGGCCGCCGGAAATGGCTGTGGTTGACTCTCCCCAAGCAGCGGCGGATGCCCTGAGTCAGGATTTGATGTGGCAGTCTCAGGAACGTTTTGCTGTGGTGCTGCTAGATGTGAAAAATCGGCTGCTGGGTACTCAGGTAATTACGATCGGCACCGCAACGGAAACTTTGGCTCACCCACGGGATATTTTTCGCGAGGTGATCCGCCAAGGGGCGACGCGGGCGATTATCTCGCACAATCACCCCTCCGGGATTGTGGAACCAAGCCCGGAGGATATTGCTTTGACGCGACAGTTGCTGGCGGGAGCGCAGTTTTTGTCGATTCCGCTACTGGATCACTTGATTTTGGGGAATGGCGATTTTCGGAGCTTGCGGCAGACGACGACGCTTTGGGAGGAGTATCCCCAAGGTGATTGAACTCTTATACTTAACTAATTTGATTACTATCATTAGTTATTTGTATCTTTGGGCTATCCAACGGCTGAATCACCCTTTACAGCAGGCAAATTTTCCGGCTGGAGTCCCCCGCTAGAGCCTGTTTTGGCTGAATGTCGCTGCTGATACTGCGTTTCGAGCACAACTCGGTTAATGTAGTATAGGTAGGCTGAAGAGGTCGCTAATCCGATTTTTTTTGAGCATACTAAACGTATACTAAACCAGCACCTAAATACCCACTTATTAAGAAATTATTAAATGGGATGTAAAATACACGGTGTGGTGATAGGAGGAGAACTGTGTTTCTGAGACTTGCAGAACAACACCGTAAATTCGTTCAAGATTTGGTAATGAACCTCCAAGCTTTAGCGATCGTGCTAGAGCATCGGGGTTACCTGGCATCCTGCTACACTTGCGGGGGTCAGATGAACAGTGCCTCATTTATGGTCAGTTTGACGGACAACCATCTGATTCGATTCTTAGTGTCAGATTACGGTATCACTTGGACTGAGATGCGGGACGACCGCGAACTCATGAAACTAGAAGGTGCGGAAGCGATTAATCAGTTACAAGAACTGGCAAATCTCGTAAAGTATCAAATCCAACCTTCGGAAGCTACTTTAGCGACGGCTCAGTGAGTGTAGCGATTGCACGGTTCCGAGGAAGGCGACAACGAAAATGGCTGCTTGTCTGCTAAAACCGAATCCCCAGCGAGTTAGTTGAGAGGGTTCATTTAGGTGCACAGCGATGGCTGCTCAACAGACAAGGGTGCTATCAGGGTACCTTCAGACGGTTTAGCGCTCAGTCGATCGAAGTGAGCCTGGGCAGACGGCATACTTTATGCCAGAAGTCTCAAACTTGGAACCTCTAGTTTTTTTTCAATAGTTGATTCTCCCTTGAGAACGATTAGCAAAATGTAGAAGTGTGAGTGATCGTCGGCTGCGATGTTAATTTCTCACTTTGCCATTGAAAAGTCAAGGAATTGAAATTAACTTTGAGCAGGCAGGTAAAATTTAACATCCAGAGTGAGGATGAGGCTGTGAAGATTGGGCGGCAGCCCACGGGGTGTGACGTGCGGGCGAATTGCATTTATTTTAGCATTTCGATTTAGCCGATAAAGGTAACAATTAACTTGAAACAGCATCATTGCTGTAAAAATCTCACAGCCGGCTTCAGCCGGCTAAGTTTTGCGTATATCTAAGCTTCTGGCCAATGTTTGGCTGTTAGGTTAAACGGCTCTTTGAAGTGCACGCTCGCACTTGCTAAACTAATTTTATAATACTTTAATGATTAGTCCTCAAATATTTATCGCCAAGTTAGGAATCTCAAGCAAATGATCAATCTCAGCGAACTACTAGAACCCATCGCCAGTCAATTTCGCACTCTGGGAATTCCCGAACCAATTACCCACTGGGGACACCCTGTAATGATGGGGATCGTGGTGGTGGCGATGGGCAGTTTTGTCGGGTATACGGGATGGCAGGGACGTTTGGCCACCGATAAAGATGTCGCACTCAAAAGTCGCTCGGATCACCGCAAGCTTGCACCGTGGATGTTTCTGTTTCTAGCTTTGGGCTATACAGGCGGCTTGCTGTCACTGGTGATGCAGCACCAGCCAGTCATGGAAAGTCCGCATTTTTGGACAGGTTCGGCAGTGCTGGTTTTGCTGGCTGTTGGTAGCTTGATTTCGCTAACGGGTTTTGGGGGCAATAAGCTGGCACTGCGCGCGGTTCACGCTTATTTAGGCACGACAGCCCTTGCACTTATGGTGCTGCACGCGGCTTTCGGTTTAAAATTGGGGCTGTCTATTTAGAAGAGGAAGAGGAAGGGGAAGGGGAAGGGAAAGAATGTAAGGAAAGAAATTTTGCCTTAACTTACGCACGGGTAGCGAGATACTGGGTTTTTTATCTAAATACACAGCGTTTAGCTTTTTATCTAGGTTTAAAAACCCGTTTTTTTGGGTAAGGAGTGCATACGTCCGGCATAGGTTTCCCTGAAATATTCCCCCTCTAAATTACTAATTAATTAATGAATCAAGTAACGGGTGTCATCTTCTGTCTTGCATACATTTTGGGATTGATTTCTACAGCGGTTCCTTGGGGTAGATACGCGATACTTGCTTTGGGAATAGCGGTGGCGATCGCCCTGCCGAAATTGTTGCGAAATTTTACTAAAACTTCTGTCAAAATTACTAAGAAAAGACGCAGCCGACAAAAAGAAAATGCTCTTGAAGAACCCTTAGATGCGAGGGAAGAGTTGAGTTTGTTGGAGATGCTGCCGAGAGCGAAATGGGTGTGGGCGGTTGCTGGTTTGCTGGCATTTCTAGCTAGCGTTTATTTTGCAGTTCGATCGCCCCAACCGGCAATAGATGACATCAGCAAACTGATTCCGGCGGTTGGGAACACTCAAGAAGTGGCAGTGACGGTTCGCGGTAGAGTTGTCAGTACGCCTCGATTGACTCGATCGGGACGATCGCAATTTTGGCTAGAAACAGATTTAGTTAGCGAAATCAACGGCGGCGAGGGAGGAGCAGTCGTAAACCGCCCAGTATCCGGCAAGCTCTACGTTACACTGCCACTGCTGCAAGCAACGGGTTTGTACGCCGAAAATACGATCGCAGTGGTGGGCTCCTTGTACAAACCGCAGCCACCGTCGAATCCAGGGGCTTTTAATTTTCAAGCATATTTAGCCAGAGAAGGGGCTTTTGTAGGGCTCAAAGGCCGTCAAATCGACTGGAGGAGAGAAAATGCGATCGCCGATGTAAATCGAGTTAACAGTCAAACGGCTGCTTTCTTGGAGCCAAGCGGGATGCAGCCATCGAAAATTCAAGGGATGCGGCAGCGGATCGTGCGATCGCAACTATCGCAGTTAAATGTTCCCGAAGGGCCCTTAATCAGTGCGATCGCCCTCGGCAAACAAGCAGTAGATTTACCTTACAACATCCGCGACTATTTTGTGCAGGCTGGATTAGCCCACGCGATCGCAGCTTCCGGCACTCAAGTTTCGATGGTTTTGGCTTTAGTTCTAGCTTTAACCAGGCGTTTTTCCAAACAATTACAATTTAGCTTTGGCGTCGGTGCTTTATTTTTGCTTGTGGGGCTAACTGGCTTTGAACCATCAGTATGCCGCGCCGCTTTGATGGGATTTGGAACACTATTTGCTTTGGTGCTGAGCCGCCAAGTTAAGCCGCTGGGATTGCTGTTAATTGCTGCTACTATTTTATTGCTGGTTAACCCTTTGTGGATTTGGGATTTAGGTTTTCAACTGAGTTTTTTGGCGACTTTGGGGTTAATCGTGACAACGCCGCCACTGATGGCAAAGTTGGACTGGATGCCGCCCGCGATTGCTTCGATTCTTGTGGTTCCGATCGCCGCTTCAGTTTGGGTGCTACCACTGCTACTTTACGTTTTTAGCGTGGTATCACCTTACAGCATTTTAGTTAATATTATTGCGGCTCCTTTGCTGTGGATTTTGAGTATTGGGGGGATGGTTAGCGCTTTAGCTGGATTGATTTTTCCGCCCGCTGGCAGTGTTTTAGCGCAACTGCTCGATTATCCGGCAAAGGGGTTAATTGCGATCGCCCAATATTTCTCGCAATTACCCGGTAATTCGGTAGCTGTCGGTCAAGTATCGGTGTTTCAGCTAATCGCGCTTTACAGTTTAATTTGCTGGGTTTGGATCGGGGGAAGTTCGGCAACGGATTCTGTAACGGATGTAAAGGATAGAAGGAGGAAGGAAGAAAAAAGACGGAAGCCGGAAGCGGAAGCAGTCAGAGGGCAAAGCCAGGAAAAAGGGAAAGGGAAAAAGGGGAAAAGTAGAGTTATTGCGCTGCCGAGTTTTTCATCGGCTTGGATTTTACCGCTGGCTCTTGTGGCGGGAGTAAGTATCATAGTTTTGCCAGCTTGGCACGTTCAATCCTCTTTATTTCAAGTTACTTTGCTGGCGACATCTGGCGAACCAGTGTTAGTAATTCAAGATAGGGGAAAAGTGGCGCTAATTAATAGCGGTGATGAAAATACTGTAAGGTTTACAGTGTTGCCTTTTTTGCAGCAGCAAGGAGTTAATTCTGTGAATTTTGCGATCGCCTCTCACGGTCATTTAGGTTTGAGCGGTGGTTGGGGAAAATTACTCGAACGCTTGCCAATTAAAACATTTTATGATAACAACGCTCCGAAACAAATTCACCGTGGCAACAATCAGGAATTTATGACGGCTGTGCAATCTCGCCAAGGCGTTTACTTTCCTTTAGAAACTAACAGTACAGTTGATCTGGGTTCGACGCGGTTACAGTTCGTGAATGCGGAGATTCCGGTGGTAGAATTCCTGGTGGGAAATCGAACTTGGTTGCTCGTCGGTGAAATGACACCGGAAATGCAAAAAAAATTGGCAGCAACGGGAACCTTGAAGCCGGCTCAAGTGCTGTGGTGGTCAGGAAAAGCCCTGACGGCTGAGTTATTAAGCGCAGTGGGGCCACAAGTGGCGATCGCATCTGCTAACGAAATCGACCCAGAAACCGCAGCCCAACTGCGCCAAAGCAAAACTCAGATATTCTGGACAGGCCGCGACGGAGCCCTGCAGTGGACTCCAGCAGGGGGATTTAAGACCACTTTGGAATCTGAAGAAAATCAAACTTCTTTTTTATAAAGATTTACAATCTGGCACACTGTGCGGTAAAATACTTTTAGCTCACATCTCAAATCAATTGGAGAGGTGGCAGAGCGGTTGAATGCGGTAGACTCGAAATCTACTTTAGGGGTAACTCTAACGTGGGTTCAAATCCCACCCTCTCCGTACATCTCAGCGTCAAGCGTCAAGCGCGCACCTTATTAACGTAGGGTGCGCGCTGCGTATCATATTATGAAACTCAACTCCACAATCTCAGTAGCATGATAGCTGCTTTCATTTCGGTAAGGTAGAGGCTGAAAATCTCCAGGGAACTCTTAACTCAAAACCGGGCACAAAAAAAGGGAAGAGAGTTGGTAAAGCGGGCGGTTGCAAACCGCTGTCTCCATCACTAATAAGGTGCGGGCGAAGGATGGGGGAATTAGTCTAGATTCTTTGTTTCCCTAGTCCATAGTCGCTAGTTCCTACCACGAAAACCCCTAGCCTGTTGCTCGTTCCCCGTGCCCAGTTTCCGGTTTCTTCTAATAACGTGGCCTGTAATTGCGAGGCGGCACTAATTGCCCTCAAGCCCTACTACGAAAGGATCACACCGGAATAGAAATCACAAACTCCGAACCCTGACCGAGGGAAGAATTCACCACTAATGTACCTCCATGTTTTTCCACAACAATTTGGTGGGCTATCGACAATCCTAATCCAGTTCCTTGACCTACAGACTTGGTGGTGAATAAGTGGTTAAAGATGTTTTCCTTGACTTCGGCTGACATCCCCACTCCATTATCCTTAATCCGAATCAAAACCTGATTGTTGGATTCGCTCAGAGCAGTTTGAACCATGATTTGATTAGGTAGAGCTTTGATTTCATTAAAACTGCGTTCCTTATTTGACTCCTCCAGAGCGTCAATAGCATTCGCCAGCACATTCATAAATACCTGGTTTAACTGTCCCGGAAAGCATTTTATGAGGGGTAAGTTACCATAGTCTTTCACAACTTCAATGGCAGGGCGGAACTCGCTGGCTTTTAAACGGTGCTTGAGAATTAGCAGAGTGCTTTCAAGTCCATCGTGAATATTGAAAGCAACTGGTCGATCGCTATCTGCCCTGGAAAACGTTCTCAGACTCGTACTGATATTGCGGATGCGATCGACTCCCTCCTGCATCGAGCCAATCAATTTGGGCAAATCTTCTCGCAAATACTCCAAGTCCATATCCTCTATTTCTGCTTCAATTTCCACTCCCGGATTGGGAAATTTTTCTTGATAGAGATCAATCAAATTGAATAAATCCCCCACGTATTCTTGAGCAGGTTGCAAATTGCCAGCGATAAAGCCTACGGGATTGTTAATTTCGTGGGCTACACCAGCGACTAAATTTCCCAGAGCCGACATTTTCTCACCCTGTACCAATTGCAACTGCATCTGTTTGAGATCCTGAAGATAAAGCTCTAGTTTTTGGGCATATTCCTGAGATTGTTGATACAGTCGGGCGTTTTGTAAGGAAATTGCTGCTTGGGAGCACAGGATATTGAGGATGGCGACGCGATCGCCCGTGAATACCCCTGTTGCTAAATTATTTTCCAAATACAAAATCCCCATCATTTTCCCTCGCTCGCTGATCGGAGTGCACAGCAGGCTTTGAGGTTGGTGGTGGATTATGTAGGGGTCAGATACAAATCTTGGTTGATTGCTAGCATCATCAAAAATCAGGGTTTCTTTTGTACGTTTGACGTAGTTGATCAGGGTCAGAGGAATTACTTCGCTCTCCTCAACCGGCATTGATTGCAGAAGGCAGTCTTGACGGTTGGTGCAGTGGACGTTTATCCTCCAGTTTCCCTCTTCCTTCAAAATTAATGCTCCGGTTTGTGCTCCGGCATTCTTTACCACCACTTGCATGAGGGTAGTGAGCAATTGATCGAGTTTAATTTCGCTCGATAGAGCTTGAGAAGCTTTGATTACTGTCGGCAAATCTACTAAGCCCCAACTGCTGGTGCTACCGATAATTGTTCTATTCGTGTTAGATACGGATGATTCACTATCGGTGGAGGTGTGAATTGTTTCGCTCGGATTCTGGCGAGTTCGCTCCTGTTGCAGGATCACAGCAAGCAATTGGGGATAACGCTGTTCTAGATGGTCAATCTTTGCTTTTGCTCCCCAACGAGCGTAAGCATAGTAAGCATCAATTAAATAGGGTTTGGCGATTTTTTCTTTCCCCCATTCTAAATAGAATTTAGCAGCGAGTTCGTGAGCTAGAGCTTCCTCGTTGAGGTATTCGTTTTCTTTGGCGAGTGCGATCGCCTTGTCGTACATCTCAAGCGCTTCTATTTTTTGGTTTAAAACCCGATGCCGTTCTGCCTCTACTAGATAGAATTTATGCAGATGATTCATGGGGGCATGATGTGCCCATTTTTGCATTTTTTCTTGATTAGCTTGTACTCGATCGAGAAGTTCCTGTTGTTCTGACTCTGGAGTATCAGAATACACCGCCAATCTCACTAGAGAATCGTAGAAATAAAATATGGCAACAGTTATCTGCCCTGAAGCTGCGCTCAAATAAGTTTCTATTTGAGCCATATTTTTCAAGGCCTCTGGGTAATGTTCAAACAAATAACAAAGCACAAGTTTGTGCAAGTATAAGTAATGAATTCCCAGGTAGTTATTGGTTCGCTGATACAGTTGTAACATTATCTCTTCCTCATAGGCTTCTCCCTTTAAATGGCAGGGATATGGTGATATTCCTATTAAGTTAAAAACGGCTTGCCAACAAATTTTTAGATAAGAAAGTGCTGCTTCTTGGTGAATTTTACTAACGGCATCTGCGTAGCTTGCTATCTCTCGTTCGAGTTGCGTTAGTTGCTTACCAATAAAATACGAGTAATAACTGTATTGAAAGATAGCATAACCAGCAAATTCTAACTCTCCGGTTTCCAGCCCACAAAAATAATCTGACAGCAAAGGTTGTAAGGTATTTCTGAGGTGTTCTTTCCAAATTTGAATACTAGAATGAACCATTGCGGATGTCTTCGCTTGGATTTCTTTGGCATTCAACTTTGACACTAGACGTAAAGCAAGTTCACCTAATTGATAGCCCCTCTCAATATCTCCCATGCCACAGAGAAGATAACTATATATGGCAAAAGCATAGGGAGACAAAGAAGCATTGCCATATTGGACAGATAAATTGACCTGTTTGCAAACTACCAAAGGCGCGAGTGGTGGCAGCCCTATGTAGGCAGGAGTAAATAGGCTTGACAGAATCGTTATAGTTGCTAGTTGTTGAGGATCTGTCATCAGAGGAAGATCAATTAAGTCCTCAGTTCCCTTTCCGCTCAAAATTGACGCGGTTTCTCCTAGTGCCTGTCCAATATCAGAGAAATTTGGCTCGGAGGGAAACTCTACCCCCAACTGCTGTAAGACTGGCAACCCTGTATTCAGGGCTTCCTGTAGCTTATTTTGCGCCATATAAGCTTCTATCTGTACTTCATATACCTTCACTTTGTCCAGTAGCGTTTTGGCGCAGCTTTCCACGAGTGATGCTAATGTCTCCATCCGGTCAAAGTCACCGCTTAGATATGCTGCTTCTGCTGCTTCTGTATGGAGCGCTAATGTTAGTTCGTATTGATTATCCCAACTATTTACTGCCAGTAATTCTGTGCCAATATTTAAATATTCAACCGCAGCAGAATAGGCAGTAGCAGCTTTAGCTTTTTTTCCAGCAACGAGATTCAATCCTGCTAATTGCTCCCTATCTAGCTCGTGGGTAATTAGATTTACTCCCACATTCAAGTGGTTGACAATATCAAACATTCTTTCTTCTCGATCGGCTTCGGGCGTATTCTTTAACAGCAGTTGACCGATTTTTAAGTGAGTAGAGCGCTTTTCGTCTTCAGGAATGAGGGAATAGGCTGCTTGTTGGACGCGATCGTGGAAAAATTTGTATTTAACTAATTGGTCATTGTTAACTGGTGATTGCTCGGATTCTTCTCCCGTGATTGATGTTGATAAACTGTTACCACATTCTTGATAAAATTTATAAACATCGCTAACTGGTAAAATCAACCCTTCTTGCAATGCTTTCCACAAACCTGTTGCTGTTTCTGTTGGTGAATTCTCATCAACAATTGCTAATGTAGCCAAATCGAACTGATTGCCAATACAAGCAGCTAACTTTAAAACTTCCTGTGTCCGGGCTGGCAACTTTCGCAACTGAAGTGCCATAAATTCTAGTACATCATCCGTTAGTGTCAAGGTTCGGACTCTAGCAATATCGCACTGCCAATACCTAGCTTCAAAATTAAATTCAATTATCCCATCTTCATGCAAAGATTTGATAAATTGTGTGCTAAAAAATGGATTGCCTTGGGTTTTCTGATAAACGAGTTCTGTCAAAGGCTGAGCCAACGCTGTAGAACAAGCTAAGGTATCGGCAATCAGACAATTCAAATGGAAGCGCTCAAGCGGATCTAGAGTAATGGTGTTTACCGTAGATCCGCTTGTTTGAATGTTGGCTAATGTCACCATCAAAGGGTGTGCGGGAAAAACTTCGTTATCTCGATACGCTCCAATTAAAAAGAGATAGCGCCGATCGCGATCGCTCGTCAGGAGTTGAATCAACTTCAATGAGGCTGAGTCTACCCATTGCAAGTCGTCTAAGAAAATAACGAGGGGATGTTCTTTAGTGGCGAAGATAGAGATGAAGTTCTCGAATAACCGATTGAAGCGATTTTGGGCAGCACTGGCGAGGAGTTCTGGTGCCGGGGGTGGCGAGCCAATAATCCGCTCTAGTTCGGGAATTACCTCAACGATTACCTGAGCATTTTCGCCCAATGCTGCCAGGATTTGAGTCTTCCACTCCTCAACTTTAGCATCGCTTTCCGAGAGCAATTGTCCCATTAAATCGCGAAAAGCTTGTACAAAAGCTGAGAAGGGCTGGCTGCGCGCAAATTGGTCGAATTTGCCTTTGATGAAGTAGCCACGCTGTCTCACAATTGGTTTGTGAACTTCGTTGACAACAGCAGTTTTACCAATGCCGGAGAAACCGGCAACGAGCATCATTTCGGTGCTGCCGGCACTCACTCGCTCGAAGGCCGATAGCAGGGAGAATACTTCGGTTTCTCTACCGTATAATTTTTCTGGGATGATGAAGCGATCGCACAAATCTCGCTCCCCTATTTTAAAGTTAGTTAGCCTCCCTGTTTCTTTCCACTGAAATAAACAAGTTTCCAAATCAAACTTGAGTCCTAGGGCGCTTTGATAGCGAGCTTCAGCATTCTTTGCCATCAGTTTGCCGACAATCTCAGACAGCACCAATGGAACGCTCTGGTTTACACTTGAGGCTGGGAGGGGCTGTTTGGCGAGGTGGCAGTGTACCAAATCCATTGCGTCATCCGCTTGGAAGGGTAACTTTCCTGTTAGTAATTCGTAGAATGTGACTCCCAGCGAGTAGAAATCTGTGCGGTAATCAATACCTCGGTTCATCCGCCCAGTTTGTTCGGGAGATATGTAGGGTAAAGTGCCTTCAAGCACGTTGGGATTTTGAATTTCTTGGGTTTCGCGAGGCAGTAGGGAAGCGATGCTGAAGTCAATCAGCTTGACTTGTTTGCTGCTGGGGTTAATGAGAATGTTGGCCGGTTTGAGGTCTTTATGGATGACGTGGTGGCGATATAGTCCGTCGAGGGAGTTGGCAATTTGAATCGCAATAGGCAGAAACTCGCTAACGGGCAAGCCTTCTAGGGGTTCGTTGCTCTCGGATGCTAGACGAGCGAGGTAGCTACATAAGGAAATTCCCCCAAAGTCTTCCATCACCAGAGCATAGTGATTATGGTATGTCTCCAGGCTGTATGCCTTGACACTGCCAGGGATCTCTAAGTTTTTAGCAATGACGTATTGGTTGCGGAAGTGAACCAGTTCGTGGAAGCGGGGAAAGTCATTTCGCAGCAGTTTGATCACTACTGGCTGCCCATTTGAACACCGAAGGCCGCGATAAACTAGAGTTCGAGTGCCTGCGTAAATTTGCTCGTTAATGTGATATCCTAGAAAAAGATTTTTTATGCTAGCCATATCTACGTATTCCTACTGCTTCTGTCAAGGCTGAAGCTTCTTATAAGTAGATAGGCGGGAAAAAACCAATCTATGTAACAAAACATTAAGTTGCCTGATTGGAGTTAAACTTAAGACGT
>NZ_JAUPTE010000094.1:0-25002 GCF_036701705.1 Microcoleus sp. w1-18aA5
AACTTTTGTTACATCTGTGGAAAAAATCCTGAAAGAATTTGGAGAAAACTATGTAATTAATTTTGTCTAGCTACTTAGCTTGCGACTTCACAATGTCAGTATCAAGAAATTAGAAAAAGAATTGGTTGACTTGATGAAAACGGTAGATCAAATGTTCACCCGTGCGGATGCGGAAGCTGACATGAAGTCGATCGAGTTATCTGAAATTGATTTATCCGTTGCGATTAACGCCGAGGGTTCTTTCAGTTTAGTCGGTCTGGGGGCTAAAGTTGCAGATACCAGAACTGTATTGTTGAGATTTAAACGGAAGTGTTAAGGTGAGATGGGAAAAAATTTAGCCATATCAATTGGCATCAATGCCTATGATTTCCTAACTCCGCTGAAATATGCCAAGCGGGATGCAGAGTTAATGCGTGAATTTTTTCGCGTTCGCGGGGGGTTTGAGAAAGTTCTTTTATTCTCAGAGGACTCTCCTGATATTAAAGGTATACCAACTCGTCCTTCTTTTATCAATCTGAAACGAGTTTTGAGGACGATGTTTGAAAAACCTTTTTTGGGAGATGGAGATAACTTTTGGTTTTTTTTCAGCGGTCACGGAATGCCCCATAACGGCTCTGATTATTTGATGCCGTGCGATGGCGATCCGGGAGATATTGAGAATACGGCAATTCCGATTAATTTGGTGACTGAACGCCTGCGTCGCTGCGGTGCTGATAATGTTATTTTGATTCTGGATGCTTGTCGGGATCGAGGGAGTAAATCGGGAGAAGGAATGGGCAATCAAGCCACGGAAGTTGCGCGACAAAAGGGAGTTATTACATTTTTTTCTTGCAGTCCTAATGAATTTTCCTATGAAATTGAAGATTTACAGCAGGGTGTTTTTACAAAAGCACTGCTTGAGGGGTTGGGCGTTCAAGGTAAATGTGCAACTGTTGAGCGATTAGATCATTATTTGAACTCACGAGTTCCTGAACTGATCCGGCAATACAAAAGCCAAAAAGTGCGACAAACACCTTACGTTATTGCAGAGCCGATCGCGAAGTCACACTTAATTATTTGCCCACAATATGCAACTTTATATGATGTTGCTAAAATGAAAGTTGATGCTTATTATGCGGAAGTAAACAAAGATTTTGAGCGGGCAGAACAGTCGTGGATTCGCGTATTAGCAGCATCTCCGGGCGATATAGATGCTATTAATGGAATTAAAAGAATTGTTGTGTCAAGGAGAGAAAATGACGTATCGTCTCAAAATAATTCTGTTGGTGCCAGTGTTGAAAAGCGATCGGAATCGCCAGTGTCTTCAAAATCTACTCCTGTAACGAATACTACTCGTACTGAGGCTGATATTCCTCTCAAATCTGAGCGTGGAATAGACTATACAAATCTGCGCGATTTACTCGCTGCCCGAAGGTGGAAAGAAGCGGATAGAGAAACGCTGAGACTGATTTTGAAGGCGGCGGGTAGGGAGAAAGAAGGATTCCTGGACACAAAAAGTATTAAAAAATTTCCCTGCGATGAATTGAGTACCATTGACCAACTTTGGGTAAAGTATTCTAACGGTAACTTCGGCTTCAGCGTGCAGAAACGCATTTATCAAAGTCTAGGGGGAACCACTCGACATGATGAGGCAATATGGGAGACGTTTGGCGATACGGTGGGCTGGCGAAAAAACGGCAAATGGCTGTACTACGACGACCTCACTTTCTCAGAGAAGAATACAGCGCCAGGACATCTTCCTGTGTCTGTTCTGGGCGGAAATACCGCCAATAGTCTATACTATTGGCAGTATTTCTGGTGTAGTGAGTTGTGTTGGTGGTTTTGTTGGTTGGAGTGAGTGTCTCTTCTCTCACGCCGAAAACAGTTAGCAAAGTTGAATATTTGATGTCCAATGAACTTTCAAATTATCGGAAACATTACTAATATTGAAACAATAGCAGTAGGTAAATCAATTCGGGAAGTGGAACGTTTGCAGAAAAATTAGGGTAATGGACGTTGGATAAAACTCAAAGGAATTGCAACAATTATCCTTACTGATTGTACAGCCTGAAAAGCTAAGCTACATTGGTATGAAGCACACGGCATTGGAAAAAAAGAAATCAAAATCAAATATATTTTATAGGAAGAGTCATGAATCCCCATAACTTAGAAACCAGATTTGTAGTTTGCATTAATAACGAAGACTATCAAGCATCCTTAGAAGTGCGAAAAATCTACCAAATAATACCGGATAATCGCGCTGCGGAACATCAATTTATCCGAGTTATTGATGAATCAGGCGAACATTATTTGTATCCAGTCGCATATTTCGTGCCGATAGAATTGCCGAAAGCCGTAGAAGCAGTGTTTGCATAGACAAAGGTTATGTATGGGCGGGTTCACCAACCTCTATATTTATAAACAGCAATCTCAATAAACCCGCCCCGCCCAATATTGTGTTACAATAAATAAACCTGAGTGTTAACATCGCAAATGTATGACAGCCAAAATACACATCAGCAAATTAGGTGATTCCTTGGCTTTGCCAATACCAGACTACATAGTAAAGTTTCTCAACCTTAAAGCCGAAGATTCAGTAATTTGCAGCATAGAAAATGGGAAACTGGTCATAGAGCCTGTAAATAATAAAATATCAAAGTATACCCTAGATGAATTATTGGCAGGCGCAATAGAATCTAGCGAAGAAGTCTCTTGGGGAAAACCAGAAGGAGAGGAGGTTTGGTAAACTATATCCCCGACCGAGGTCATTTTATTCGCCTCAATTTTGACCCTCAAGCAGGACACGAACAAATCGGGACTAGGCCTGCACTGGTGGTGAGTCAAACTAAATTTAACCGAAAAATGGGGTTTGTGTTCGTCTGTCCCATTAGTAACACACAACGCAAAAATTCGTTTTATCTTCCCATTCCAGAAGGTGAAGCGATAACAGGTGTAATTATGACGGATCAACTCCGTTATGCAAGATTATCGCCCAAGGCAAGCAAGTTTTCTTAGTGAATGTCGATCAGATATAATTGAGGAAGTTTTGAGGCGAATTCAACCTATTTTGTTTGAGAATATGACTGTTGATGAATAGTTAATCAAATTATAAACTAGATTTGTAGTTGGCATTAAGCATCAAGAGTATCCAGAAATCTATCTCGCGGATGATGCGATCGCCCCTCCTCCCCAGCAAAACTACAAAATGTACTGGCAAATCCCTTCACAGACCCAGGCTCAGCATTTAAAGCATCGGAGGTTTTCCATTGGACGATCGCACAAACTCACCAGCCACCTCTGTTAACAACCGCCGACCTCTAATTATCGCAGGAATTCTCCTCGGTATCGGTCAATCCGGCTTTTTTGACGGCATTGTGCTGCACCAACTCCTCCAGTGGCACCATATGTTTAGCAGCGTTAAAACCGATGCTACTGTTGCCGGTTTAGAATTAAATACCCTCGGAGATGGATTGTTTCACGCTGCGGATTGGTTGGTAACAGTGGCGGGAATCTTCTGTTTGTGGAGTGCGGTGAAGCGCAAAGATGTTCCTTTGTCAACTCAAACTTTTTTCGGTTCAATATTAATTGGTGCTGGATTGTTTGACTTTGTTGAAGGCATTGTTGACCATCAAATTTTGGGAATCCACCACGTCAAAGCCGGTATCAACGAGTTAGCTTGGGATTTAGGATTTCTCGTCCTCGGTCTTATTTTAGCGCTTGTAGGTTGGATGCTGGTACAGAATGAAGTTCCCGCAGATACTAAAGTTTAAATGAATGCAGAGATTGAGAATTATACCAAATCCGGGTTAAAAATCCCTGACTCTCTTTTAAACTCATCAGTTCATCCCGCCGCCGAATCCAACCACGCAATCAAATCCTCTTGACTCCTAAAATCCAACAAAGCCTCTCCCAAATCATCTAACTGTTGCCCAGATAACCCCTGGATGCGAGTTTGAACTTCCAGTGTAACCTCACCCAACCGCCTCACCAGTAGACGCATAATTAATCCTATTTCCCCCTCAATTTTACCCCTTTCAATCCCCTGTTGTATACCAATTTCTATCCCTTTCATCACAGACCCGATTTGGTCTTGGATAAACATTTCTCGTTTATCTACATCATTCAATTCGTCTAGTGTCAAATTTGCTCGGTTGGCAATTCCCAGCGCGGTATTAATCTCTTCAATAGACCCCAATGTATCTGGTACTGCTTCCAAAGATGGCGCGTTTTTCATAAAGTAGATCCATTTTTCCGGCAGATTTTCGAGTTCATTCAATTCTTTTTTGAATTTCGGCAACTCGACAAACACTAACTTTAACTCGCAGTTGGGATAGACGAATTTCTCTTCGGTTTCTGTGAATTCAAAGTTAGAGATGAGTTTTTCGGTGTTTTCAAATAAGATAAAGTCGGTGATGGTTAAAGCAATAACCGGATTTAACTTTAAATAACCTTCTCCAGCTTTGAGTTGAGTAGAATAGGTTTTGGCTGCATTGTATACTACCCGTTTTTCAAAGGCGGCGACGTTGAGTACCTGCATTTCCACAATCACCGTTTTGTTGCCGGTAATCTTGGCTTTGACATCCAGGTAAGTGTCTTTCAATCCTGTAACGCTTCCTGCTGAATAAGGGTCAATTATTTCTAATTCTTGGATGGTTGGTTCTCCGTTATACAGCATTGCATTTAGGAAGCTGATGAGAATTTCTGGATGTTCGGAAGAAGCGAATATTTTTTTGAATGCAAAGTCTGTTTTGGGGCTGATGAAACGCATATTATAGAGGGAAGAGGGAACAAGGAAGAAGGAAAATGCAATATTTTAGGGATTTTTAGGTTGGTAGTTGCGCTTTACCACCCTTAGCGCAACTACGAAGTTTTTCAATTATCAGCCTGTGGCTTGAGTAGTAGCTGCAGGCGACATAACTAGCTTTCCAGTTATATCCATCGTCGCAAGCTTCAGCACTTCATTAAAAGCTAAACCCCGAATTTTGAGTTCCCACCGAATGCCTTTTGCTTTCATTCGCTTGGCTTTCCGCATATCGACATCAGCAGCTTTTTGATTCAAGAGCAAATATTTCATTGCTGCTGTAGCTTCTACTTTTGTGGGAAATGCAATATAGGTGATAAATCCGCCGTCCCAGTGATTGGCGTTGCGGACACTGCTGATAGTCGCAACTCTCGGACTAAAGCGGTTCCAGTAAAAGTCGCTGTAGCCGATCGGCTGTGTATTGACTTGGAGTTTGTTTGCCATTTGACTTAACTCCTATAACCTTGTGTGCGGGGTTTGCAGCACCAATTTGCTGCTGTTACTATTATAGCATTGGGAAGTGGGAATTGGGAGCGAATGCTGGCTGTTCTTTTACCTCCCAGACTGCTTCTGTGAAGTCGGGAAAGTAAAATATCCCCAATATCTTTAGTTCTTTTTTGTCTCGAATACAACTGCCTCAAAAAGCTCTACAAGCTTTAAGTCTGAATAAACCGATAAATACAAATACTTTTCCAGTTTCTGCCGATTTCTAGGTAAGAATAAACCTAAGCCTGATAAGTTTTTATACTTATGTCTAATTCTTAAGTCAAGTAATTCACCATTCTGTTGCACTCTCTGAATGAGAAAATTATTTAAAAATAACAGTAAATCGTTACAAGCTGACGGACTTGCACCTGATAATTGGGTAAGTTTTTGTAAAAACTTTCCGAAATCAACAAAGGTTTCTCCAAAGTTACGATAAACTACTACAGTATTGTTATTGGGAAAATTGACTCCCGACCCTAAAATTGAGGAGATAAAAACTTTCACAGGTGCAATATCTGCTTGCAAAATAGAATCAATCACAACATTAACTTTTTCCTGCAAATAACGAAAATAATGATTGTTAGTTAATGTCAAACTATGGTACATATTAGGCTGTTCATAATCCATAATCTTTTTAGCTAGCTGAGAACCATCAATGTCTGGATAATCGCTCAAATCACTTAACAATTTCTCATAATAGTAATTGGGCGCTCCAAGTTCTAGCTGAGATGAAAGCGTATACTTAGCAGTATTTTGGAAGGTATGGTGTACTTCAATATTTCCTTTATTACAATTTTGGAAAAATAATAATTCTAAATTTCCCTTTACAGATTGGTTAAAATTAAAGATAACTTGATTTATTTTTTGAAGATTCATCCATCTAATTTCTGAAATTAAAGGGGAGGTGGGATGTTCGTCGGGGCTGATTTCCATAAGCGTTCCACTATGACCTAAAAACACAATAGCCCAGCGTCTGGCTTGAAATTGAGATTGTGCCCAAATCAGATACTCACTCAAGACTTCTGGGCTACTACTATCTGCTGTTTCTAAGTATTGCGTATCAACTTTACCTGGGCTAATGATGCTTCTAGAAACTTTTGCTGAGCCACTAAAGTCTGATTGTACTACGACCAAAACCTTGTCATTTTTTACACCTTTACTTAGCATTTGAATAATTGGTTGTCCGAATCTTGAGAGATTATTGTCATAGGGCATCCAGTATAGTAATATCCAGTCATAATGATTTTTGACCGTACTTCCAAGCATATATTGGTCTCCCGAGTAATATATTGTCCCTATTAAAGAACTCATGCTTACTGTTACCAATTTTAGTGCTTCTCTCCTTTTCACTTGTTCGGCTCCTGATTGAGGATATTCAGCTTTTTTTAGACTGTATTTTTTGCTAACTAAAACCTCAATTCATATTCAGCAGTGACGCGATTGTCTCCTTGAAAATTACTGGAACTTCTGAGTAAAAGTTTATCGCTCAATCGATAGCGCACAGTAAATTCAGTCGGTTGATTTGCTGACAGAACTCGAATGATTGATGCTGAAATATTGCGCGTGATGTCAAACCCAACTTCTAAACCTAAACCGAGAGAACCCGCACCTGAACTGGAACTAGCACTTTGTGCTTCATTGCCTCTGATCCGAGTGGGAAATAAGCGAAATTCGCTCAATCCTGTGGCGTTGGTAATCGCCGATTGAAGGTTGTTCAATAAACCCGCACCGGCTAAATTTGCGATCGCCAGTGTACTGTCTCCCTGTCCCAAAGTCTGCACGAAACTGCCGCCCAAGAGCGCTACAATCTCTGTTTCCGATCGACTCGGAGAACTCCTTAACTCCAGATTTTCTCCCAACTGAGAAGCCCTTCCCTGCACTAACGCTTGAACTCGGACACTCCGCACGCTGCCGAAAGTTGTCGGTTCGTCTGCGATTTCAGAGGCTACAGATGTGCCGGGAGTGCGGAACCGCGTTACTTCCTGCACCGAGGTTGCTAATCTCACATCCAGCGTCGGATCGAGTCCTTGTGTTGGTACAAAGGTAGCAGTCTGCGGGTATCCTCGATCGAGTCTAAACTGCGTTGTAAACAAATTCACCGACCCGGAAGTCAACCGAATTGTACCCTCCGGGCGAAGGTCATCTAGAGTTCCATTCACCGTCAAGCCCCCAGTCGCCTGAAAACTCAATATCGGCGCACTTGTGACCCGAATTCCCCGGCCCAAATTCAGTCGTAAATCGTTCAATCCAACTTCAAAGGAAGGGGAAGGGGAAGGGGAAGGGGAAGTCGCAGCAGAAGGGGAATCAGAAACCTCAGTCGCAGGGGAAGGGGAAGATGTCGAATCAGAATCAGAAGCAGAAGAGGAAGAAGCTAACTCAGTTCGGCCGCCGCCGGGACTTCGGAGAAATACTTCGCCGTTGTACAGTTCAATATTACCGCTCAACTGCGGACGCCTAGCCGTGCCCCTTGCCTGCACTTGACCGACTACGCCGCCGCTGTACAATCCTTTGAGGTTCACTGCCAACTTGTCTAAATTTACAGTCAAAGGATTAGCCACATCGACATCGCCCTCCGCAAAAGGCACAGACAGCGGAATCACGCCCTGGGCGACAACTTCTCCCTGACTCAACTGTCCCCGAATTCCTTCTACCCGAATACGATCGCCCTCAAAGCGCACCGTCCCAGTCAGCCCCGTCAGCGGTTCTGGGAAGGCTTGCGCGCGGACGGTTGCATTGTCAAAATTCGCAATTCCTTGCGCTACAGGGTCTTGCAGCGTTCCTCCCACGCGAATTTGCACCTGTCCCTGACCGCTGACCCACGCAACTTGCGGAGTCAATACATTAATAATTGCCAAACCTTCATTTTGCAAATTCGCCCTCAAATCGATTTGATTGCTGTCAGCTTTCACGGCTGCAAACGGCAACTCAAAAGGCAAACTTCCCTGCACTTCAATCGGTTCGGTTTGAGTTACCAAAGCGCTGCCGCCAAAATTCAGGCGGGCGTTGCTGTAACTGAAACTGCCGTCGGCTTGTTTAATCGGTTCTCCGTTTAGCGTACCGTCAACCAAACTCAATTCCCCGGTGGCTTGCGGGTTTTCCAAACTGCCGGCCAAATTCGCCCGTAAATTCAAATTTCCCGTGACATCCACAAAAGGCAATTCCACCAGTTCTGCCAACTCTTCAACGGGCACATTTTCTACCCGCAACTGCCCGGATTGAGCTTTTTGCCCGATTTGTCCCGAAAAGCCGATCGCACTTTTGCCCGATCGAATTTCCAAAGGCAAAACAGTTAAGATTCCGTCCTGAAAACTGCCTTCAAGGCTGAACGTTTCAGCGACATATTCTCCCCACTGCCAGTTATCACCTTTCACATTAAATTGAGCTTCCACACCCGTTTGCAAAGAACCGGCGACAGCAATTTCCGCACCAAAAGTGCCTTGCAATTGGGATAAGGGAGGCAATTTTTCTGATGTTTCCACTGCTTGCTGCTGCTGCAAAATTACTTCTATTTCTGCCAAGCGGCGCAACTGTTCGATTAGCGGGGCTTCTGGTTCTCCCACTCCTACAGTTTGCACGTCGGCGGCGCTAGCGTAAACGGGAGGTTTTAGGCCTCTAGCCAAGTCGCCTAAATTGAAATATTGCAAAGCGGTTAAAACCTGCTGCAAATTGCCTTGCTGTACGTTAACTTTCCCGGCAAATTGCGGGTTGGCGCCTGTTTGAACATTGCCGGAAATTAAGTATTGACCGCTGCCTTGGCGGAATATGCCATTTGTGAGAGTGGCGCTGCCGTTAGCGTAGCTAAATTCGGCTTGGAAACTGTCACCTTTAATGTAGCCGATCGCCGGTTGGGCGATCGCAATTTGTCCACTTGCTTGCAAAGTCGCCGGATTTAACGGCATCTTCCAACCGGGCACATTTACTTGTCCCGAAACCGTACCAGTTATCGGCCCCAAACCAGCATCTTTACCGGGTGATAGATTCAAAGCAGCGAGGGGAAAATCGCTTAAATTAACTCCCAAAGTTTCTCCCTCGGTTTGGCCCCTAGCCACGGATTCCCCGCGTTGAATTAAGAAAGATGTCGGCAGAAAAGATTGATTTAAAGCTACTTCGATTTTGTCTTGGCGACCGGCCAAACGCAAATCTACACTTTTCCCAGCATCCGCATTCACACTCCCCGCCAGTACCGGGTCAAAAGCGATTTGATTTACTGCTAAATTTCGGACTTCCACGTCGCCAACTAAGCTGAGGGCGGCGAGGGTTCCGGTAAGGCTGCCGGTAAAATCTACATTGCCGCGCAGGGGTGGGTTTTGCTGTGAGGAATTTTTGTCCGCAATTGTAGACAAAAATCCTAGTTGTTCTGCTGGTAAGGCTTCCAGGTTAAAGTTGGCGAGTCTGACATCCAAATCTAAGTTGGAAATTGAGGGCCCTCCTCTACCTTCGAGTTCGACGTTAACAAAGCCGTTTGCTGTCAAACCCGGAGTTGTAGCGTTCTCAATTTCCACCCGTTTGCCGTCCCAATTAAATACTGCCTCAAAAGGTTGGTTCAAAAACGGCAATTCCGAGATGCGGAAACTGCCACCGGCGCGAACATTTTGTAGGGGCGGTGCCCCCGTGCCCGCCGCAATCGGGCCGGATAAATTGATATTGCCGTTAAACAGCCCTCCAAGCTGGGGGAGATTTTGGACACCAGAGACTACACCTCCGGTTTGCAAGCTTTGTCGCTGCGACTCAAAAGCTTGCTGGAAGCGACTTAGAGCAATTTGCTCGCCCTCAATTGACGCGCGCCAATTCCCCGATGCGGCGCGGCCTTTAGCATTGACAATTCCTCCGCCGTTGGCGAGTCGAATTTGTCCGTCGCCGTTGGCGGTGATGCCGTTGGCGGTTAGATTGTCTACTGTTCCCAAAATGCGGACTTTGCCGTCGAGGGTTCCGTTAATTTCTGGTGGTAAATCCGCTGTCAGCAAACCTGTTTGTTTGAGGGTTTGTTCTAAATTACTGACGGCAATTCCGTTGGTTTCCAGCAATGCTTGCAAGTTGCCGTTTTCCAATTTTGCTGTAGTATCGATCGCCCCGAGTCGATCGACCACAATCACTCCTTCTCCGCTAGCATTAATTCCCTTCGCTGTCAAGTTATCCAAACTACCCGCTGCTTGGAATTCGCCGTTAACTCTGCCGTCAATCGATTTTAGATTTTGGATTTTGGATTTTAGATTGTTGATGTTGGCAGTTTGCTGACTTCCGGGATTAAATGCTGAAGCTACATCTAAAATAGGTATTCCCAAATCTAGTGCTAAGCGACTGAGAATAACTCGATCGGCATCGGCGAAAGCTTGCCAGCGTCTGTCTTCTAATTTACCTCTAAAAGCAAGAGTACCGTCCCCTATATTGAGTTTTCCGCTGCTGCTGACGCCTATGTCAGCGGCGGTTGAATTATCAAGACTACCGCTGGCTTGAATTTGATTAGATATTTGTCCGTCTAACGATTTTAGATTTTGGATTTTGGATTTTAGATTGTTGATGTTGGCTACTGTTTGGGGATTTTCGGGATTGAATGCTGAAGCCACATCTAAAATCGGCAATCCTAAATCTACCAAGCGGCTGATGGAAGTGCGATCTGTTTCTGCCGTTCCCTGCCAGTTTCCGGCCACCAATTCTCCTTTAAAATTAACATTGCTGCCGGCAAGATTGAGTCTGCCGTTGCCGCTGGCATTGATACTGCTAGCCGTCAAATTGTCAAGACTTCCCCATGCTGTAAATTGACTCGATAGCAGTCCGTCAATCGATTTTAGATTTTGAATTTTGGATTTTAGATTATTGAGATTTGCAGATTGCTGATTTTCGGGATTGAATGCTGAAGCCACATCTAAAATCGGCAGTGTCAAATCTACTAAGCGGTCGATGGAAGTGCGATCTGTTTGTGCTGTTGCTTGCCAGTTTCCCGCCACCAATTCTCCGTTTAAATTCACATTGCTGTCGGCAAAATTGAGCCTACCGTTGGCATTAACATTGATTCCGCCAGCAGTTAAATTGTCAACATTGCCCCCCACTCGAAATTCACCTGCTAGCTGCCCGCCTAACGATTTTAGATTTTGGATTTTGGATTTTAGATTGTCTATATCTGCGGTCGTTTCCCGTGCTAAAAACGGCAATCCAATATCAATTAATTGATTGACAGCTACTTTTTCAGTGTTGCCAAAAACTTGCCATTTCCCCGATTCTAGTTCGCCATTAACATCAACAATACTGTCAGCAATATTCAACCTTCCTTTGCCTGTCGCAGCGATCGCATTTAAACTCAAATCGTCCAGAGTTCCCGCAGCTTCGACGGTTCCGCTGAACAAACCGGTTAGTTCAGGAGGCAAATTAAGGTCGGGCAGCACTTGCTGCAAACTGTTGAGATCCACGCGATCGCCCTCGATCAAAGCTTGCCACTGACGGTCTTTTAGCGCAGCATCCACGTTAACAGAAGCGTTGCCAATTTTCACAACTGTATTTTGCAAATCAGCCGAATTCCTTGCGGCTCGAATTTCGCCTGCAGCGGGGAAAGTTCCTTGCGGTGCTTGCCATTGAACTCTCGCTTGAATGTTGTCTAACGGGCCGAAAATTTGAGCTTTTGCGGAGACATTGCCAATATTAACACCAGCAGGAATTGGGAGAGCGTAAATTTGGGTGATCGCGTCTCCGGGTACATTTTCAACTTGGAAGTCAAACACCAAACCCGATCGCGAATTCTCACTTCCCAAGGCAATATCAACTTCACCTTTGCCACCAATTTTACCCCCCGCCGCCGGCACTAGCAAAATATCGCTCAAAGTCAAACCTAAAGAGGAAAACGGGGGAATAGAAGATTTAGAATTGGGAGTTGGGGTTTGAGCTATTCTCCCCCGTTCCAATTTGAAATTAGTGCTAATATTGTTTAATTGCAGTCGATCGACCGTAGCGGGTTTTGTCGAGGCGATCGTACCTGTCAGCACCGGCATTGCAACTGTTCCAGTCAGCTTGGCATCCGCCTTCACTTCCCCCGCCACAGCAACGGGCAATACAACTTTCTGCCCTAACTCTGTCTCCACCGCGCTGACAACACTTGCAAAAGCGACTGGTTGCACATTAGTTGTTAGATTGAAGCTAGCGTTCTCCAAATTAAAATTAGTTCCCGTGGCAACAGTGCCTGCTATTCTCAGCGGAATTAGACCGTAATTAGCCGCCAGACTATCGACAATAAAATTAGTTCCCTGAAACCGCAACTGACCGCTGCTATTTTGTATGATTTGTTTCAGCGGACGAATACTCGCTTGCACTCCTCCAAAACTAGCCGTTCCGGTAATTCCCGATACTTTATTGTCTCGCACTTGCACGGTCAAATTGCCATTAGCAAGACCTTTTTGTAAAGAAATGCTGGAAAGTTTTAGCAAGCGAGCGAGGTCGGGCAAAGGCAAATTTTGACCTTGCAACTGCAGGTTAGTTTGAGCTGCTGGTAACATAGAGTCAGCTTTAAGTATAAAATTATCGCTGTTAGTAAACTGACCGTTTACTTCGTAGAGAACGCGCTGATTTTGGTCGCGAAATAGAGCACTGCCATTTTTCAGATTTACAGAAATAGGAGCCGAAGTTTTCTGTCCGACTGCGGGACTAGGGACCAAAACTGCGCCAACATTTTCAGCTCGAATTGCCTCAACTTCAGTTTTAAATAAACCCGGAGATTTTTGCTCCCTAGTTGGAATATTAACCCAGCGGCCTTGAGCATCCTGTTCGATATAAGCGCTGGGTTTAACTAAGGTAATGTCTAATTTGAGAGTGCGGTTGAACAGCAGTGGCCAGATTGAAAATTGCACTTCCACTGCTTCTGTAGAAGCGTAATCGGGATCGGTAGGAGTTGCAGGTAAAGTCGATCGGCCAAACCGCAAACCTGTCAGAGAAAATCCCTCCAAACGTCCGAGTTGCACAGGTCGCTTCAGCAACTGACTGACTTCCGTTTCCACCAAAGGAGCTAACTTTTCCCGCACCCACTGGTATCCTACCGCCGCCCCCACCAAGGCGAGAATACTTAATCCCGTACCGCTAAGCAGCAGCAGACGCCACCAGCGGCGATGGGGACGGGGTGCGAGTTGATTTTTGTTATCGTCCGAGTTAGTCATGGGTGTTTCTCAAAAATCAGAGAATTCAGGAATTATAGGAAATCAGCCGATTTTAGACAGGTATAATCTCTGTGATTCGCCAGGGTGGCTTCTGCCTTTGGTAGACTCAGAAGTGAGGTCGGAAGTGCCGATCCCCGGATCGATCGCAGGCAAAAGGCACGCCCCCACTCCAGGGTAGACTCCAGAAACCTTTACCGAACTTAATCAAAACACGCAACACCACCTAAAACCAAGTCCTCCAACTCCTCCAAATCCTCTAGATTCCCCCCGCAGTGCAGGATCGGTGGTCAATCTAAAATCTAAAATCTAAAATCTAAAATCTAAACACGCCCCCACTCCAGAGTAGACTCTAGAAACCTTTACCGAACTTAATCAAAACACGCAACACCACCTAAAATCGACAGTCAATCTAAAATCTAAAATCTAAAATCTAAAATCGCACGATCGCTTCTAAGATAAAAAAACGGTGGTTAAGAAGGTCTTTAAAACTTATGCGAGTGTTCGTCTTACTCTTCAATGCCCGCACCGAGAATGAGGGAATTCATACCATTCAACTCGGCGATCGCAACAAAGTTCTGATGTTTGAGTCAGAAGACGACGCCACCCGCTTTGGCGTGATGTTGGAAGCTCAGGATTTCCCCGAGCCCACTGTCGAGGCGATCGACGAGGAGGAAATTAAGGAGTTCTGCGACAGTGTTGATTATGATTGGGAACTTGTCCCCGCGGGCGCGCTGGCTATTCCGCCAGAAGACAATGTAACACAGACTCAGTGGCAGCCGGAGTCCGAGCCCGAACCAGAACCTGATTCTGAGGTTTCCCAAAACGAACTGGATTCTATTCGCCGCCGACTCGAAGGACTTTTGTAATAGGAAGTTCGGCAACGAGTAGTATACGGGATTTAACGGATGGATATTGAGATTCGAGGTGAAGACGGAAAAGGGAAGAAGGCAGGGCGGTTTCATTCTCAGGGAAATCATCGTTTTGTAGGGGTAGTGTCCCCGTGCCTACCCCCTCCACGGACTAGCCGACAACTGACAATTAACAACTAACAAAAAATGAAGAATTTGGAAGAACGGGGCCATCTGCTGACTGAACAGGTGAATACCAACAGCGAGAATTTAGACCAACTCAGTTCGATCGAATTAGTGGACTTGTTCAACCGGGAAGACGCCGAAACCTTAAGCGCGATCGCCCGTGCCCGCGAACAGTTAGCCCAAGCGATCGACATTGCAGCCGAGTCTCTGCGTCAAGGAGGTCGCCTGTTTTATGTCGGTGCGGGTACTTCCGGGCGTTTGGGGGTGCTGGATGCGGCCGAGTGTCCCCCCACCTTCTGCACGCCACCAGAACTCGTACAGGGCATAATTGCCGGGGGTGCGGGGGCTTTGGTGCGGAGTTCGGAGGATTTGGAGGATCGGGCTGAGGATGGGGCCGAGGCGATCGCCCACCGTCAAATTACCAACTTAGATGTGGTTGTCGGCATTACGGCTGGAGGTACGACGCCGTTTGTGGCGGGCGCTTTGCAGGCGGCGCGCCAGCGGGGGGCGAAAACTGTGTTTATGGCTTGCGTACCCGTCGAACAAGTGAATTTTGAGGCTGATGTTGATATTCGGTTGTTGGTTGGCCCGGAGGTAGTGGCGGGATCGACGCGCTTGAAAGCCGGTACAGTCACAAAAATGGCTTTGAATATCCTTTCGACTGGGGTAATGGTGAAGCTGGGCAAGGTTTACGGCAATCGAATGGTTGACGTGGCAGTGACTAATAAGAAATTGCGCGATCGGGCTGTGCGGATGTTGCAGGATTTAACTGATTTGAACCGGGATGAGGCGGGTTTTTTGCTCGAAAAAAGTGGCAAGTCGGTTAAATTAGCTTTGATGATGCACTGGACTAATTTGGAGAAGGAAGAGTGTGATCGCATTTTGGGCGAGTTTCAAGGGAATTTGCGATCGGCTGTGGCATCAATTAGTCAGTAGTCAGTAGTCAGTAGTCAGTAGTCCTTAGTTATTGGCGATTAGTTATTGATTATTAGTTAGATCGTGTCCGGTCAATTCCCTCCGCTTCGCTTCGCCCATAATTGCTGTAGGAGTAGGTTAAGGAACGATCTATATTAACAATGAGAGATGCGATAAACCCGCCCCGACGAAGGTATCGCGGTGACTAGATCGGACATGATATTATTGGTTATTGGTAGCAGCTAACAACTGTCAACTGTCAACTGTCAACTGTTATTTGCACTATCGATTCAAAAAATTGTGAAATCTCTTCAGTGGATCTGATGTGATAAACACTTTTGGTATTTTGAGCGCGATCGACATAATCCCGATATCTGGGAGTCAAATATTTGTGACACAACCAAAGAACACGGTAACTATTAATTGAACTCTTTAAGATAGGACTCTTTTCCGGCCAGCCTTCTGGGGGTATAAACTTACCTGTAATCAGCCGTTTAGTCACCCACCAGAAATGCACGTATAGTGGCAAATCAACAAAAACCAGACTATCCGCCTCGTTGAGTCGAAGCCAGACGGTTTCCATACAACCAAACCCGTCTATAATCCATCGGTCAGTAGCCAAAATTTTCTCATGGATATGTTTATATTCTTCATTTGGAACCTCAGCACCCCCAGATTGATATTGAATCTTATCCAAGGCGTAAAGTGGCAAACCAGTGATTTCAGATAATCTCTTGCTGAGAGTTGATTTACCGCCTCCTGCATTGCCAAACACGGCTACTTTTTTCATAGTTCCCTTTTTAGTAATTTAGTTAGTAGTCATTAGTTATCAGTAGCGGACTAAAAGCTGAATGTCAAGCTAATTTGTAGCTTTTGAAAAATCAACTTTGTGATTTGTGGCGCGGATCACTGACGTTTTTGAAAAAGGCGATTAGGGTCAGTACATATATTTGTTGTTTAGCGATCACTTGGATATTTTATCAGACAAGCGATCGTAGCCCGGTATTGCCGATCGATTTGTAAAATATCTGTCAAATCTAAGGCGATCGCTCCTTAGTTAAAAAAGCCGTTTCTGGAGCCAACGCACCTAGTACGAGACTGCTGGATACTCTACCAACTTTAAAATTTTAAACCGAGTCCTATGCAACAAAAGCCTAACCTTAACCTATACTCATCCTTGGGCCATCTCCCCTGGCTAAAAAAAAGCTACACTGCCAAAATTATGGTGGTTGCATTTTTAGGCACGCACGTTCCTTTGCTAACCTTAATGGTTTGGTTTCTTACCTCAAACGCTTACTCTGTAGAGACATCAGTCCGGGTTCTGCTGATTGCTCTGCTGGCGACATTAGCGGGTACGGCAGTAACGCTTTCTACGCTACGCTACCTCCTGGTTCCGGTAATCTTAACCTCGGAGGCTCTACAAAACTACCTCGATACAAGAATATTGCCGAACTTACCCACAGAGTTTAATGATGAAGTTGGTACGCTGATGGCAAATTCCTCACAAACGCTTTACAAACTAGATGAATTGATTGATTACATTACCCACTACGATCAACTGACTGGGTTGCCAAATCGTGATTTATTCTGCGATCGCCTGAATGAAACCCGATCCCAAAATCACTCACCCATGGTCGCAGTTCTGGTATTGGGTATCGATGATTTCACAGGGATGCGCCATGCGTTGGAGCCTGGGATATCCGACTTACTAATTAGAGCCGTTTCCCAACGGGTGGTACAGTGCATGGATCGGTCAGATGTCTTGGCGCGTTTGGGCGATGGTGAGTTTGCGATCGCTCGCAGCGACCTCCCCTCGCTGGAGAGTGTGGTCAAGCTATCCCAACTGCTGCTGAGTACACTAGCAAAACCTTTCTCTGTAGAGGGCCAACCGATCCACCTCACCGCCAGTCTTGGCATTACATTGAACCATTTAGAAAATACCAATTCTGCAGAGCAACTTCTCCAGCAAGCTCACTTCGCACTTCATCAGGCAAACCAGCAAGGGCGGAGTCAATATCAGTTTTATTCACCAGAAATGAACCTTCAGTTACAGGAGCGACTGACCCTAGAAAATAGCCTGCGCGGAGCGCTGGATCGTAACGAACTACTGGTTTACTATCAACCGCTGATCGACCTCGACAGCGGACAGGTGACAGCAACCGAGGCGCTGGTTCGCTGGCAGCATTCTACAGAGGGTTTGGTCTCTCCGGCAAAATTTATTCCGATCGCCGAGGCCAATGGCGAGATCGTGCCCATTGGTGAATGGATCTTGCGAACGGCTTGCGCTCAAACCCGTAGCTGGCAACTGGCTGGGCTGCCAGCGCTGCGGATTTCGGTGAATCTGTCGGCTCGACAATTTGAGCAGGGGAATCTGGTTGAGATGGTTCGCCAAGTTTTGGCAGAGACCGAACTCGAAGCTGCGTATTTAGAACTGGAAGTGACTGAAACTGCCTTGATGACTGACATCGAGCGATCGGTCAAAATCTTAACGCAACTGCGAGAACTTGGCGTGTCCCTCGCCCTAGACGACTTTGGCACAGGTTATTCTTCCCTCAACTACCTGCAACGGTTTCCGGTTAATATGCTCAAGATCGATCGATCCTTTGTCCAAGATGTACTGTCTAACCCGGACAGCGCCACCATTACTGATGCGATCATTGCTCTGGCAAAAAGTCTGCGATTAACGATCACCGCAGAAGGCATTGAAACCAAGGAGCAGCGTGACTACCTGCAAGCGCGAGGCTGCCATGAAGGTCAAGGGTTTTACTTCAGTCGCCCTGCTAACGCTGATACGATCGCCAAACTGCTAAATGAGTCGTTTCAGTCTGATGCAGCATCTATCGCTCTTGCTACCCACTTTTAAGCTGCACCAGTCAAGAACTCACCGTCAACCCGAAGGGTATGACGGCAGCTTGCAAAAACCTCTGACTTGACCGGATTAAGTTGGCTTTCACTGATAATGCGATCGTAAACTCAGTACCCATGCCTGCGGTTGAGTTGACCGAAAGCATCCAGGATACAAGCCCCCAGATTCATCCGTCCAGAAATAAAAAACCTGTATCCGATAAAGGAGCCCCCTAATTTATCCGTGAGGTCAATGCTTCAATTCTTTAATCTAAAATCTAAAATCTAAAATCTAAAATCGATTGACTTCTCCAAGAAGTCGGGAATCTGGGTATGCTGTTTTTTAGGCGTTGACAAAAACAGAAGATGTAAGCTGACTTTGACTTACACCCTGCACGATTCCTAAATAATTACTGCCCGACTTAATCGCCGTAGAAGCGACACTTGCACCTCCATCCAACTGCAAACTCACAGCTTCAAAAGTCAAGTTGGCAAATCCCATACCGTCAGTCAAACCAATATTATCCCCGATAGCAAAATCGGTAATCACATCGGCACTAATTAAAGTAGCCGAAGCAGACAAACCTCCTGCTAAAATAAACGTATCATTTCCAGCGCCGCCGATCAGAATATCTTGACCGCGATCGCCCGCCAACAAATCGTCGGCGTTACCGCCAATCAAGACATCATCTTCTTTGCCGCCGCGAATAATATCGTTACCGTCAGATCCGATTAGTCGATCGTTATCGTTGTTTCCGCTGATAAAATCATTGCCAACACCGCCATCAATTGAATCCGATTCTTTGCCACCCGATAAGCTGTCATTGCCGCCTGCGCCATTAATTGTATCCGCACCTTGCATTCCATTGATGCTATCAGCACCTTCTCCCCCCGTGATATTGTCTTTGCCGGAAAGGGCAAAAATTGGCAATCCCGCAGCATTTGTCGGTATTTGAGTATCGGCACTATCTGATAGGAAATAATTGCCGTCGCTGGCTGTATTTTTGGGTGCTGTCGTCGGGCTGCCGTCCCCTATAGCATTGAGTATTGGCGAAGTAATCGATACCAATGTGTTGGGAGTAGGTGTGGGAGTAGGTGTCGGTGTAGGTGTGGGAGTAGGTGTCGGTGCGGGATTGACACTACCGTCAAGAGAAGTCGCAAAAACTTGCGTCCAATAGTGATTGAAATTTTCTGTGCCAGTATCGTCGGCTAAGAAATAGTAACCAATCCCAATTTCTTTGAGATTCGGGTTAAGAATGTTAGCCCGGTGGCCGCTGCTGTTCATCCAAGAGGATACAACTTGTTCGGGTGTAGAAGAACCCGCAGCAATATTTTCTGCTGCCGCTGAGAATTGATAGCCCGTTGTAGTAATGCGACTGGTGAATGACGAACCATCTTTTCCGGTATGCGAAAAGAAGTCTTGCAGTGCCATGTTTTGGCTGTGATTTTCCGCCGCATTTAGTAACTGAGTATTTAAGGTTAGCGGTGATAAACTCAATTTGCCGCGTTCGATGTTTGTAAGTTCTAAAACTCTATAAATAAAGTTTTGATTGGTGGTTGAAGTTGGGGCAATTTGAGAGGCAGATCGCTCTCCTGTTAAAATGTCCGAGGACTGAGAACCTGAATTTGGTAATTGTTCAAGCATGGGGATGATCAACAGTTTTAAGACTTGGTTTTGCTGGTAGATGGCTTACCGTCTTAACGATAGTTTCCCCGATCGGTGGCTGGACACAATTCAATAATTGTGTTAATCCCTGCCGCTGCTGTATCTATTTTGATTATAGCTGTTATCAAAGTGTGGATGTCAAGAGGCTGGCTCTGATTGGGAAAGGGAAGAGTACGCTCGAATTTAAGGAGAGTTTCAAAGGAATGTGCGATCGCCCGTGGCATCAATACAATTTTAGATTTTAGATTTTAGATTTTAGATTTTTCCTGATCAGTAAGGTTTACGCTACGCAACCAGCCCGCTGGCTGGCTGGCTAGAAACCCGGTTTCTAGGAGTTTTGCAGAGAGGAACAAGAAATATAGGAAGAAACCGGGTTTCTGAAATATGTGTGCGATCGCGAACAGAGTTTTTAGTAGAATCCTCACAAAAAATTCTAAATTCATTCAAAATTCACAACCGCGCAGGCTTGTTCGCGATCACAAAAGCAATCTCAAGATTTCAAACCATTTTCTTGTCCGACTTTAGCCTCCTGAGCAACTTGCTCAACCTCATCTTTGGCGAGAATTTCCAAAGCTGTCTGTGCTTCTGCACCGCCCAACCGCCCCAAAGCTTGGGCGACTCTGTAACGGATCTGCCAATCTGCATTGGAAGCGTAGGGAAGCAGCAGCGGCAGCGCCCGTTTATCTCCCAATTCACCTAATGCGCTGATGGCAATGGTTTGGATCAATTCGTTTTCAGAAGTCAGGGCATTTTCTAACATCGGAAAGGCTTTCGGATCTCCCATTTCTCCCAAAGCCGCGACGATGCTCAGTTGTACGAGCCATTCAGAGGTACTGCTATAAACTTGCTGCAAATCTTCTAAAGCATCAGTTAATTTCAATGCGCCCAAAGCATCCGCTGCTGCTGCTTGCACGTCGGGTTCGGGGTCGTTGTTCAAGCTGTTTCGCAGTACCTCTAAAGCGTTCGCCAGATTCTGCGTGCCGAGGGTTGATAATTGGCTGACTGCTGCGTAGCGAACCCGGACGTTTTTGTCGCCGATCGCAATTTGAATCAGTTTATAAGCGATCGCGGGTTCTAGTTGCCGCAGTTGGTTGACTGCTCGCAGTCTTTCGCCAAAATCCTCGGAATTCAGCAATTGTTCGACAGACTCAGGGGTAATGCTCATCGGATTTTTGATTTTTGATTTTTGATTTTTGATTTTTGATTTGGTAATTGCCAAAAGCAAGCGAGATTTAAGGAGTGATCGACTCATTTTCTGATACACTCCTGGAACTGCAAAAGTTAATTAAGATTCCGCAGCCATCGATCGGATAATATCTCCCCTAGTGAGGATGCCTATTACTTTGCCCGCCGAATCGACCACCGGCAATCGATGGATACTGCGATCGTGCATCAGTTTGGCAGCTTCTTGGATAGATTTGTCGGGCCCGATGGTAACTGGGTCTGTACTCATCGCTTCTCCTACTGTTTGTCCTAAAGCTTTGTGGAGTTCTCGCTCGTAACGAGAGGGATTTTCCAAATAAATTACGCTGTCGAGCACCATGATATAAGCGGGCGGAGTTACGCCGGTTTCCCGCCACATCAAGTCGGTTTCGGAGATGACTCCTACCAACAAGTCATTCTCATCTACGACGGGAAGACCGCTAATGCGTCGATCAGCTAAAATTTTAATCGCTTCGTTCAAGGGCATTTCGGGTCGCGCCAAAATCGGCTCGCGGCTCATTACATCGGCTACTGTTTTTGGCATGATTAGCGGTTGATTGAGTTATCTCTCCTTATCGATCATATAGGCAAAGCGTGACACAGACTGAAGAAAGGCAGCTCTGCTGAAAGGATTGGTTTGAAGGTAGTAAAGAAGGAAAAAGTTTGAATGCCAGAATTTTGCTGTTTTTTCGATCGCACTATAAAATTCTGCCGTTTGCCGGACTCCAGCGGGCGATCGACCTGACAAGATTGTTAAGATATCTTAAATAGCGGATAAATCCTTACCAATGCCAGAATCTCCAGCCAGAGAACCAGACTCCCAACCAGAAGCGCGCTGTGTATTGGTTTGCCAGTATCAATCTTGCCTGAAAAATGGTTCAGCAGCAGTGCTAGCTGCTTTTGAAGCTCAACAAGTTGCCGGGGTGAAAGTGGAAGCCTGTAGCTGTCAGGGACAGTGCACCACTGGCCCGACTGTACGAGTTACCCCAGACGAAATTTGGTATTGTCGAGTTAAACCGAGTGATGTACTGTTAATTGTGGAAGAGCACCTCAAAGGGGGAAAACCTGTAGAGGCGCTGTTCAATCCGAGAATTCATGCGCGTTATTATTATTAATATTGACTTGATTCCGTGAAACTTCCAAGATCGGGCGCATCTAATTTTAATAGTTATTGCTAAGGAACTGACACTTTGAAAATCCAAGGAATTGCGCTTAGTTTGTTAGTCCTAATTCTGGGGCGTCCATCGGCGGTTGCTGCTCAAACGTCGGCGGTTGCTGGGGATATTTGTCCGGGGGAATTGGGGGCGCAAGTAGATGCGATCGCCAACCGTCCCGAATTTAGTCGATCGCGCTGGGGCATTTTGATTCAACCTCTATCTTCTACTACTACTCTCTACAGCCGCGACGCCCAAAAATATTTTATTCCAGCATCAAATGCCAAGCTGCTAACTACAGCGGCTGCTTTGCAGAAACTCGGTGCCGATTTTCGGATTAAGACATCGGTTTACAGCGGCGAAAATGGAAGTTTGTACGTTGCCGGCAGGGGAGATCCGAGCATTGCTGAGGCTCAGTTGAAATCCTTGGCGCAGCAGTTGAAGCAGCGGGGAATCAGTCAAGTTAACCAGTTGATTGGCGATGACAGCTATTTTCAAGGTAGTGCAGTCAATCCGAATTGGGAATGGGAAGACGCGCAAGCTGGCTACGGAGCGCCGATTAACAGTTTAATTTTCAATCAAAACGCGATCGACCTTTTATTGTCCCCACAGGCTCTGGGGCAACCTCTGAAAGTTACTTTTGCCGAACCAAAGCTGGCAAATCAGTGGCAAGTTCAGAACAATTCAGTAACAGTCGCCGAAAACGAATCCGAGTTTATTGAAGTTGGCCGGGAGTTCGATCGACCTATAATTCGAGTCAGCGGACAGTTGAAAGTTGGTGCAGAACCTGAATCAGCTTATGTCGCAGTTGTCAACCCCGCTAATAATTTTTTGCAGTATTTTCAACAAGCCCTGGCGGCTGAGGGAATTCCTGTTAAACAGGCTTTAGTTGCATCGGCTTCTAGCAATTTAAATCAAGAATTAGCGACCGTTGAATCGCCGCCGCTGGCGGAACTGGTGAGAGAAACTAATCGCGAAAGCAACAATCTTTATGCAGAAGTTTTATTGAGATTGCTGGGAAAAGTTACAGACAAGGTGCCTGTGCCACAAGAGGATACAGGTGAAAGCGGTTTGAAAGAGGTAAAGGCAGTTTTAACTCAATTAGGAGTAAATCCAAACAGCTACATATTAGCCGACGGTTCCGGCTTGTCTCGGCACAATTTAATTACTCCAGAAGCCTTGGTGCAAACTTTGAGATTTATGGCCAATTCACCTACTGCATCTATTTACCGCCAGTCACTGCCGATCGCTGGTGAGAGCGGCACTTTGAAAAATCGCTTTAATACTACACCAAATCGCGTAATTATGCAAGCAAAAACAGGAACTATGAGCGGAGTTTCGGCGCTGTCGGGATATATCGAAGTTCCGAATTACGAGCCGCTGGTGTTTAGCATTATCGTCAATCAATCTGACCTATCGACTGCAAAAATGCGATCGGCAACGGACGAAATTGTGCTATTATTGAATCGCCTGCGCCGCTGTTAAAACAATACATTTAAGGTGATAAACTTCAACTCAGTAGTTACACCTAAAACACAGGACAACCCAAGGCCCTACAAGTTTTAAGTTTAATTAGATTACAGCGGCGGGGATCGAAAAGCAGCTACAATAAAAGTAGAAAATTTAACACCATTGGGAAGTTTTAGCCTGCTACCAGTCGGCGGGTTCTGTACTTCCCGAAAATAAGTCTAACTTTCCAACTATGAATTCTTTAGATTCCGAACAGCAACACATCTTTGTCGAAACCAATAACATCCGCCTGCACTGCGTTTCTCAAGGAGAAGGCGAGCTCGTTCTCCTCCTGCATGGGTTTCCAGAGTTTTGGTACTCTTGGCGTCATCAAATCCCTGCTTTAGCCCGTCATTTCAAGGTTGTGGTGCCGGATTTGCGGGGCTACAACGATTCCGACAAGCCGGAAAGCGGCTATGATTTAGATACGCTGAGCGCGGATATTCGCGGTTTGATTTCGAGCCTCGGTTATACAAAAGCTCACGTTGTAGGTCATGATTGGGGAGGGGCGATTGCGTGGCACTTAGCTCAAAAATTCCCTGAACAACTCAACCGCTTGGCAATTTTAAACGCTCCGCACCCGCAGCGATTCGTGCAGGAAATGGCGAGCAATTTAGATCAAATCCGTCGCAGTTGGTACGTTTTGGCATTTCAGGTTCCGGGCATTCCGGAATTGTTGATCCGGCAAAACTTGAAAGATTTTGTTCACAATGTTTTTCAAGGACAAGCTGTTCGCAAAGGATCTTTTAGTGCTGAGGAAACTAAGATTTATCAGACTGCTTTAGAAAAGCCGGGAGTATTAGCCGCCGCTATCAATTATTATCGGCAGATGTTTCACCCGCAGAGGCTTTGGAATTTGGGGCAGAAATTAGAACCTGTGACAGTGCCTACTTTGGTACTTTGGGGAGAAGAAGATGCGTTTTTGAGCCACAAACTTGTAGAAGGTTTAGACAGATTAATTACGGCTCCGTTTAAGTTAAAATTAGTTCCTCACTGTGGTCACTGGATTCAGCAGGAAGCGCCGCAAACGGTGAATCGAGAATTGCTGAGTTTTCTGAGAAATTCTTATCCTTCTGTGGCTTTGGCATAGAAAAAAATTAACGCTTGCACATAAGAACGGGCAAGATGCCCGTTCCACAAGAAGATTGAATTTTTGTGGAACGGGTATCTTGCCCGTTCTTAATATCTGACGCACCCTACTTAGGATCGCGAATTAAATAACTTACAATTTTAATTGTTATTGTGGGATGGGCGTCCCGCCCGTCCTTTTTGGACG
>NZ_JAUPTE010000095.1:0-24380 GCF_036701705.1 Microcoleus sp. w1-18aA5
AATATTTGCCCAAATGGAATTATCGAGCCGTACCCCAACCTGAGTAATTCATTAAGTTATTTATTTTTCATTCCTAACTGCAATATTTGTAGGTGCGTTGCTTCCTGAAAACTCGATTTTTTCACCCAATTTTTTAGCAGCGACGCACCCTAACTTAGGTGTATTTCTAATGACTAAAGACTACTTGATACTGTAACTCGAAACCGTATTTTCCAAAAGCATAGCAACAGTCATCGGCCCGATTCCTCCTGGCACCGGCGTGATAAATTCGGCTACTGTTTTAACAGCATTAAAATCAACATCTCCGGCCAAACGACTCGTACCGTCTGGATTGACGACGCGGTTAATACCGACATCAATTACTACTGATCCAGGTTTGACCATATTAGCTGTAATCATTTCTGTGCGGCCGACGGCGGCGATTAGAATATCGGCTTGGCTGGTAATCGATTCTAGGTTTTTCGTCCGCGAATGAGCGACAGTAACAGTGCAATCGGCTTCTAATAGCATCAGCGCCATAGGTTTACCTACCAAAATACTCCGTCCCAATACAACGGCATTTTTTCCTTTCAAATCAATCTGGTATTCCTGCAATAACCGCATCACTCCGGCGGGAGTACAACTTCGCAAACCTTCCTCCCCGCGCACGAGACGGCCTAAATTTACTGGGTGAAGTCCGTCAGCATCTTTGTCGGGGGCAATTTGGTACAGCAGCGAAATTGCATCTAAGTGCTCTGGTAGTGGTAATTGCACTAAAATGCCATCTACTCGATCGTCCTCGTTGAGCGCACGAATTGCAAGTTCTAGTTCGGCTTGAGTAGCGTTTGCGGGGTAATGCTGGCCGAAGGAAGCTATGCCAACTTTAGCGCAGGCTCGCTCTTTATTGCGAACATAGGCTGCGCTAGCTGGGTTGTCGCCCACCATCAGCACCGCAAGTCCGGGAGGACGGCCCTTTTGGGGTTGTAGGGTGCGGACTCGATCGCTCAGCTCGGTTTGAATCTTTGTCGCTAAAGCTTTGCCATCTAGTATTTGAGCAGTTTTGGCATCCATTGTAGACTCTGGGTTAGGGGCTGACGATTTTAGATTTTAGCTTAATCCTCGTCAAGGACTACACTAGAGAAATTTCTTACTTGCGATCAATTCTTGGGATTCTGTTAAAGTAAGTCGTATCTCAAATCTCAACTCAGTTGACCAATGACTACTGCAATTAAGCAAGTTTGGGTTCAAAGATTCTGCACCGGCTCTTTATCGCTAATCCTCGCCAGCGGTTTTTTCAGTTGTGGCAATTTACCTCTGTCTCAACTTAATCTTGGCTTTAATGTGGCTAGCATTGGCGACGTTCAACAAAAGCGGCAAGTGGATGCTGAAGTTTATCTTCGGGGAAAGGTAGAAAATCGTGCTCCGTTTGTGGGGAATGCGGCTTATCAACTTGAGGATGGTACTGGCAGTATTTGGATTTTAACCAAGCAAGATTTGCCCCAGCTTGGGGATGAAGTGTTGCTGAAGGGAGAAGTCCGCTACAAGAGTATTACTCTGAAGGAATTAGCCGGAAAAGATTTAGGTGAAATTTATGTTGAGGAAATGGAACAGTTAAAGCGCACTCCCAGTTCAGACAAGGGGAAATAGGCATTGGTTATTTGTTGTTTGTTATTTGATAATTGCTCTTTGTTCCCTCTTCCTTATTTAATATCTGAGGAATACTCCATAATTCATCCGTGTATTCGTGTTAAATAAATAATGACTAATGACTAATGACTACTGACTACTGACTACTGACTAATGACTAATGACTAATGACTAATAACTAATGACTAATGACTACTGACTACTGACTAATAACACATGACTAAAATTCACGTTGCGATCGCGATTTTGTACCAAGACGGCAAGTTTCTCTGTCAGTTGCGAGACGATATTCCTCATATCAGGTATCCCGGACATTGGGCTTTGTTTGGCGGACACTTGGAACCGGGAGAAACTGCGGAAGTGGCTGTATTACGGGAATTATCAGAGGAAATTTGCTATGCTCCTGCAAGTGTTTCTTTTTTCTGTTGCGATGTCGAAAAAGATGTGGTTCGCCACGTTTTTCACGGACAACTTAGTGCGGATGTCAAGGATTTAGTTTTGCTGGAGGGTTGGGATATGAAGTTGTTGACCCCGGAGCAGATTCGGGCCGGCAAATGCTATTCTGAGCAGTCAGGAGATGTGCGACCTTTTGGCATTGCTCACCAGCGTATTTTATTGAATTTTATTGACTCGATTTGAGAAAATTTCCACGCACCCTAGATGGGAGCGGTTTGAGCAAAGAGATATTCGTAAGGTGGACGGCAGAGCCGCGCACCCTACATTGCAGGGGGTTTAACAGTTAAGAGCGAGCCGCAATCATTCCCGTCTGGCGCGCGTAGTCAAACAATCCTCCGGCATCAATTACGGGGCCTACTTCTCCTAAAGGTTTGAGCGAGAAAGTTCGATCGAGAGTGTGGTTGACAATTACCTCTGCTGTAAAGTCGATCGTCACTTCTTGGCCGGTTACAAACAAGTCGCAGAGTCGCTCGACTGATTCGATCGGGTACAATTCGCCAGTAGCCGAGCAATTGCGAAAGAAAATGCGTGCGTAAGACAAAGCCACCACTGCTGTGACGCCAGCGGCTCCCAGAGCTATCGGAGCGTGCTCCCGCGAAGAACCGCAGCCAAAATTTTCGCCCGCTATTATAATCGGATACCGGGTTTTCTGTTCGCCGGATTCGATAAACTTACCGTAGCGATCGGGCAACCCAATCATCGCATAACTGCCTAGTTTCTCGTACTCATCCGACTTCGAGGGAACCAGGGTCAGGTATTCGGCCGGGATAATTTGATCTGTATCGATGTTGTCGTCTACAACAAAAATTTGACCGCTAATTACTTTACCCATAGTTTATTTCCTGTTAGCCTCGCTCGATGCTGTGGTGATAATTTTAAGTGGAACCGTATGCAAGATTTGCATCTGTTTATTTTAACCTGGCAGTGTCAGTGATAACCTGTATGAGTAAAAATTAGATCCGAGACTTTGGATTAACAATTAACAATTGCTAAGCGTCAAGATAGTTTTATGGCAAATCCAATAGATGACATTGCTCGACAAGCTCGCGAGGGCTCGGTTGCATCGATTATTCAAATCCTTAATGACGAACTGGCACTGATAGGGGTGAGGGCCCGAGCCGTGTTTGCAGACGGGGTGCTGCAACTGCTGTGCGAAGCTGCAACGCCCCAACTGCTCGAAGAGTCTAGTTTGGTCGATCGAGTCCGAGAAATTTTGGAACGCATTTCGCCCCACAATATTCGCCGAGTCAACATCAACAGCCGGCTTGTCCGAGAACACCAACTGCTGTGGCTGGAAGAAATTAGCCGCGATCCCGAAAATCAACTTTTGTGGTCTCAAGAAATTAAACTCCGAAAGCCGAATTTGTTCAAGCGTTTAGCTCTGAGCAACCATCACGAACGCCAAGCTCTCGCAGGCAAGCGGGCTTTGCCGAGAATGGCGATACCTCGATCGATGCAGCAACCGCGGCAATTTCAGCGCGGTATCGTCGGCGGCATCAGCTTGACCGTGCTGTTGCTCGCTGCAGCGGCCGCCATTCACAAAGGACTTAATTCCCAAGTGCCAAACAGCACCCAAGCCAGCACCCAAGCAGTTGCCAGTGCCCCTCCCTCTGAGGCAAAACCTGCTTTGAAAATTTCTAAGGAGACTGTTAATTCTGCTGTTGACTCTTTTGCCCAAGCAGTGCGAGTAGCCGAACAAGCAGCCACCGAGGGCAAAACCGCTCAATCTCGCCAGGACTGGTTAGTCGTAGCTGCTAAGTGGCAGCAAGCTTCCGATTTGATGGCCGCTGTGCCTTCCAAGCATCCCCGCTACACAACGGCTCAGAACCGGACGGCACTTTACCGCGAAAATAGCGATAAAGCCCAACAGGAAGCACAAAATAAGTAAGCAGGTAAGTCGGATAAATTTAACCGTAGAGTTTGCCGCGCTGCTCTGGGTGTTGTGGAAAATGAGTTTTTGAGTCAAAACTCGGAAACTCTCAGCTATAGTTATGAGTGATAATTTGGGGATTTTGAATTTTTGCGATCGGCATTACTCGATCGGCCGATTTGTATCAAAATAAAAATTTGTTAAGATCACAAACTTAAAGAGGAAACATCACAGGGTGAGGAGATGGGTGTCACTAAGCGGTCTCTAGAAAAACTTCATACTACTAATAACCGTCAAAATTAGCGGGAATGGCATTGATAATCATCCGGTAAAGGATGGTAGAGTTCATCCCGTACAGCTCCAAGGGTAAAAAACAGGAAAATAGAACTCGGTCAGATCTGGGTATATTTTTACATATCGATCGACCCGCCGACCGGCTGCACAAACACAGAAAGCAGGCTCATAACAACGGTCAAGCCGATAGTTATGGAAAGGTTCTAGATTGGCAGCGGGAGCCGGCTCAAACATCTTAGAATAAAGGCTTGGTTGCCATGATCGATCGCCAGGGAAATCAAGACTTTACTTCGATCGACCGATCGCCGTCAGAGTCTTGCACTGTGCATTTACCGCAAATCGCAGAACCAGTATCAGTCCCAAAATTTCTGGATCGTCTTATGCAGTTCCAGGTCGATCCTGCCCTTATCGGGCGACAAATTTGCCAAATTCTCGCGACCAGCTTTGATCGAGAACTCCTGCTGCTACAAATAGCCAATACTTTGGGGGTTGCATGGGGGGCAGATTTCTGTTTAGTTACTGCTGTGGTTGACCAAAAAGTAGTACATCCGAATGCTTACTGGCAAAATAGCAGCGATTTCCCCTATGTTGCCCGTGTTGCCGATTCCACCGAAACACCGGAACACCCCCAAACCCCTAGATTAAAACCGCCTAGCATATCACTCGAACATCCCGTTTGGGCAAACGTCCTAGCAGACGGCGAGATAGTGGCGATATCCGACTATCTTGATATTCCGGCAGCTTCATCGCCCAATTCCCCTGTGACTGCGCTGCCTTTTCGGGCAATTTTGGCAGGGCCTGCGCGATTTGGAGGGGCGGTAAATGGGATGATAATTGTTGGTAAGTCGCAACCTCACGAGTGGTCAGTAGCCGATCGGCAGCGCCTTGAAGCAGCATCAGACGCGATCGGCAGCGCGATTTCTCACATTCAAAAAACTCAAGAAATTGCCAGCTTAAACGAACAGTTACAGCAACAAGCTAAATACAAAAATCTTCTCAGGTCAGTTGCTGCCTCGATCGACACAAATTCAGAAGTCGATCGAATATTGCAGCAAGTTATTGAAAATACCGTCGATACCCTGGAAGTAGATAGAGGCCAAATCCTCCTATTGAAATATATAGATCCTCTATTTACAACTCGCTCGCCCAATCAAACTCCCAAAGCGAAAGTCGAATTAGTTTGCGAATCAGTTGTAAAAAAAGAGCTAAACAAACAGGCAATAGCACAAAACGTAGTCGGCAAAAAAAGCTCAACATCCAAAACAAAAAACAAGGATAAAACTGCTAATTCCCAATCCAAAATCCCCAACTCAAAACCCAATAATTATCCCGCTTTTTGGCTGTCAGAATCTAATTTGTGTCACCAAGCATTCCACAGCGCACCCAAACCCCTCGCCCTCGCTGACGCAGGCGCATTAATCGGCAAAGAACAAGAGGCAGCCACAGAAATTTTGAAACTTCAAGGTATTCGTGGCTTGCTGCTGGTTCCCCTCACGGGCGGTAGTCGCCAGGAAACAGTTTTGGGTTTCTTGGTTTTGCAGCACTCGAAGCCGCGCGTTTGGAGCCCGGAAGAATTAGAAGTTCTCGAATCAGTCAGCGCTCAAGTGAGCAAGATGATTATCCAAACTCAAACGCTTAAGGAATTGCAAACCGTAGTTTTAGACAGAACCTCTCAGTTGCAGCAAAGTCTAGACCTGCAGGGGAAACTGTACGAACAATCTGCCAATCAGCTAGAGCAAATGCGGAAATTGAAGCTGATTAAAGACGAGTTTCTCAGCACTCTGAGTCACGAGTTGCGTACCCCCTTAACAATCATGAAGCTGGCGATTCTGATGCTCAAACAAGCTGAACTGCCGTCAGCGAATCGGACTAAGTATCTCGACATTCTAGAACAGCAGTGTTCTAAGGAAACTGCTCTGGTTAACGATTTGCTGGCCCTCAAGCAGTTTGAGCCTCAGCAAGTCCCGATTTCTCTAATCAAAATCGATCTCAACCTTTTATTTCAAGATTTAGTTAGGGATTTTGAAAAACAGTGGGCGGATAAGCAATTGACTCTTAAGGTGGATTTGCCCAAGTTGACCCCTTGCTGGGAAACTGATCTGGACATCCTCAATCGGGTACTGCTGGAACTGCTGACGAATGCTGGAAAATACTCTGCTTCTGGAACGGCGGTAGTTTTGGAGGCGTCTGAGGCAGCCGGCTATATTGTCCTGAGCATTTCTAATTTCGGGCGTGGCATTTCTGCTGCTGATTTGCCCCACATCTTTGATAAGTTCCGCCGTGGCACTGGCATTACTGACCAAGCTATCGCCGGTACGGGTTTGGGTCTGGCGCTGGTAAAGTGTTTAGTGCAGCACTTGAATGGTACTATTGATGTATCAAGCTGTCCGGTCGAAAGTTCAGAAGCTGACACTTTGTGGCGCACATCTTTTACTTTGACTCTGCCGCAATTTGCAGTGGCACTCTGTAATGTAGAAGAATAGTTCGGTTGAGAAGTTGCTGGGAATTGGCAGCGAATAGGCAAAATGAGAAGACTTGCCAGAAGAGAGAGATTTGGAAATGTCGTAAACACTACCAAGTCCTCTGTTTTGAATTGTTGATCTGGTTGCCGTCTAAATTGCCGGTTCTCGATTGCTGATTTTCCACAGGACTTATATTATGTCTGGTTATTGGCTCGTAATTAGCGTCTGTTTGTAGTGAGTACGACTGTCCTATATTTATGAATTAATCAGGACTTGTATTACTTACTAGGAACTTAATTATAATTGTATAGTCGGATTATGATATTACGCAGTATAGACCAAAGAAACTGAGTTTTTTAACTGTTTCAAAGGCCTACAACCCGTATTTTCGTACCAGCGGGTTTCTGCGTCCTGGATGGTTCCCTAAAAATTGTCATGGTGCATGGAATTTGATCGCCAATATTATGCTCACAAAAGCAGCACCTAAAACCCTGCGTTGGCAACGTTCTAAATATTCGCCACTGGCACGGCAAATAGACATTTTTGCAGCGGCGGGAAAGTTTATGTTTTTTTTGTGGTGGGACGCACTGCTGCAAAATAATTCGCCTCATACAAGAAGAATTCGGGCTCATTGGTTAGTCAATACTTTGCTGAATTTAGGCCCGACTTTTATTAAAATCGGGCAGTCTCTCTCGACTCGGGCGGATTTGTTGCCGCTTGAGTATGTGAAGGAACTCGAACAGTTGCAGGATCGGGTTCCTCAGTTTAGTTCCGAAGAGGCGATCGCTCTTGTAGAATCAGAGTTAGGCAAGGATATTTATGCTTTGTACCGCGATTTTGACCCGTCGCCGATTGCTGCTGCGAGTCTGGGACAGGTGCACAAAGCAAGGCTGCACACTGGGGAAGATGTGATTGTCAAGGTGCAGCGTCCGGGTTTGGAAAGTTTATTTGATTTGGATGTAAAGGCGGTACGCCAACTGATGCGTTTTTGCGATCGCTATCTGCCTGCGACACGCAAATATGACCTAGAATCTATTTATCACGAGTTTTTTAAGATTTTATATCAAGAAATTGACTACCTGCAAGAAGGTAAAAATTCCGATCGCTTTAGCCATAATTTTCGAGAATATCCTCAGATTATTGTCCCGAAAGTCTACTGGCAATACACTACTAAAAAAGTGCTAACTCTAGAATATGCACCAGGGATTAAGGTGGATGACCGCATTAGTTTAGAGGCGATTGGAGTCGATATTGTGAAGCTCAATCAACTTGGGATTTGCTGTTATTTGAAACAGTTGTTAATTGACGGTTTTTTTCAAGCTGACCCGCATCCGGGAAATTTGGCGGTGACAGAAGATGGTAGCTTGATTTTTTACGATTTTGGGATGATGGCTGAGGTGAAGTCTCTGGCTAAAGACCAAATGGTTAAGACTTTTTTTGCTGTGATGAGAAAGGATACTGACGAGGTAATCAATACTTTAATTAAGATCGGCTTGGTTGAGCCGATGCCGGATATGATGCCGGTACGCAGGCTGATTGCTTTTCTGTTGGATAAGTTTATTGATAAGCCGATCGACTTTCAAGCTTTTAATGAAATTAAGAACGAACTTTACATCATGTTCGAGCAGCAACCGTTTCGCTTGCCTGCAGAAATGATGTTTATTATCAAGTCGGTGACGACTCTCGACGGCATTGCTAGAACTCTCGACCCTGACTATAATTTCCTAGCATCCGCTCAGCCTTTTGTCAAAAGTATTGCGGTGAGCAAGGGGCGAGGAAATGCGATCGGAGAATTGGCAAGGCAAGCGCGAAGTTTTATTACATATAAGTTGCAGCAGCCAAGTAAAGCCGAAGTGTTTTTCAAACGTTTAGAGAAACGGATAGAAGATGGCGAGTTGCAAATAAGAGTGCGAAATATCGAGAGCGAAAGAGCATTGAAACGCATTAATTTAGCCCTAAAAACTCTAATTTTCGCTTGTTTGACTGGTTTTGTGTTTTTGTCGGGTGCAGTGCTGTTCGTGGGCGGATATCAAACGGGGGCGATCGCAGCTTTTGCGGTTTCGGGATTCGGTGGCTTGTTTGTGTTGCGCTCGTTGTTAGACTTGTTGGTTAAGGAAAAGCTCGATCGAATGGTCGATCAATAAATATACTGGGTAATTGAGAATTGCGATCGTAAGCTGCTACGCATTTAAATTGAATCCAGATCCGATCTCTGGGGCCCGTTCCACAATAGCAGACGTTAGGCTGACGTTAGTACCGCCAAGTAAACTTGTTAACATAATTTGCGACTTTAGGTAGGGGCGGATTCTCAAAGCACGAAGTTATACTCCTAACATATATTAAACGCGATCGCCCGCCCCTACAAAAAATGTACGCCCAAAAATTGCTAAAACCAGACGGCCGCCCACTCACACTGTACAGCCGCTATCCAATCCCAGAAGGTATCGCGGCCGTAAGTCCCAGCAATGAACCCGTAGAGGCAAACCCCCACTTTCGCTGGCATCCTTTGCGGGGGGAATGGGTAGCATACGCCAGCCACCGTCAGGGAAGAACTTTCATGCCGCCGCCGGAATACAACCCGCTGGCTGCTACAATTAACCCTAAGTTTCCGACAGAATTGCCGCCGGGAGATTACGATGTAGCAGTGTTTGACAACCGCTTTCCCTCCATGACTTTGCAAGCCAAAAATGCACCGGGAAATATTGTAGAAACTTTGCCAGCTAAAGGCATTTGCGAAGTCGTTGTTTTTACTCAAGATCCGCTAGCTTCCCTCGGTTCTTTAGAATTATCTCACTTAGAATTGCTGTTAGAAGTATGGGCAGATCGCACTTCAGTTATCGGCAGCAATCCCGAAATTCAATACGTCTTGCCCTTTGAAAATCGCGGCGTCGAAGTCGGAGTGACTTTGCACCACCCCCACGGTCAAATTTACGCTTATCCGTTCGTGCCACCGGTGCCGGCACGGATGTTAGAATGTCAATCGGTTTACTATCAAAAAAATAGTTCCGGCTTGCTGCAAGATTTGATTCAAAAAGAGATTGCTGACAAACAGCGAATTATTTATTTAGACTCCGAGGCGATCGCCTTTGTCCCCGCTTGTGCCCGCTACCCTTACGAAGTGTGGATTGCCCCGATCGCCCCCGCTGCTACATTTATCGATTTGACGGAAAAACAGCGGCAATCACTCGCTAAGGCCTTAAAAACAGTCACCCTCAAATATGACGGTTTGTGGCATCGCCCGTTCCCTTATTTGATGGCTTGGTTCCAAGGGCCCACAGACGGAAAACCCCATCCAGAAGCGCATTTGCACGCCCAATTTTATCCGCCCTATCGATCGAGCGATCGCCTAAAATACCTCGCAGGAACCGAACTCGCCGCCGGAATGTTTGCCAACGACGCTTTACCCGAAGAAAAAGCTAAAGAACTGCAAGCAGTATCTATCGATTTTAGATTTTAGATTTTAGATTTTAGATTTTAGAAATTGTAGATTTTAGATTTGGGAAATGTTAACTAAAATCAGTGATTTTCTTCCTTCTTCCATCTTCCTTCTTCCATCTTCCATCTTCCATATATGATAAACTCATTAAACCCAGAAGTTGACAGCAAACTCGAATTCATCCGCAAAGCCTTAACCGAAACAAAAGCGATCGCCCTTCGCTTGCGCGGTACAGACTGGTTTGCCTGGGCCACCGCCGGCGGTTCCCATACAGTATTGCTAACCGCAGAAACCGGAGTTGCAGAAATATTAATTACTGCCGAAAACGCTTGGGTTATCACTGATGAAATCGAAGCTCAACGCTTGCAGGACGAGGAATTGCCAGCCAACTTTCAAATGCACATCTATCCTTGGGCAGATGTTTCACAGCGCGAAGCTTTTGTCAAAGAAATTACTGGTGGCGGTAACGTGATGAGCGATCGACCAATTTCCCAAGAAATGCCAATAATCGCATCTTTACAGTCTCGCAAACAGACAATGATGTCAAGCGAATTAGAGCGATACCGGCTAGTCGGGCGTTTAGCCAGCGAAGCGATGACAGAGGTACTTTCCGCAGCCAAACCAACATGGACAGAATATCAGCTAGCGGGAGCCGGTTCAGAGGCTTTGTGGGCGAGAGGTTTGCATCCAGCACTTACCTTAGTTGCTGGAGAAAGGCGTTTGCCGCTGTACCGCCACGCCACAGCAACCGCCGAACAAATTGGACGACAAGCAATGTTAGTATTTTGCGCGAGGGGATGGGGTTTGTATGCAAATTTAACTAGGTTTGTCTGTTTCGATTTTCTTGGGGAAAAGCATTCGGAGTTGCACCGACAAGTCAGAGAAATTGAAGCCGCGGCGCTAAATTTTTGCCGACCGGGAGTAACGCTGAATGCGGTTTATGATACGCTTAAAACTGCTTATGAAGAGCAAGGATATCCTCAAGCAATTGCGGAACACCATCAAGGCGGAACTACCGGATATTTGGCGCGCGAAATTGTGGCCAATCCGGCAACTTCAGATATTTTGGCAGAAAATATGGCTGTGGCTTGGAATCCGAGTTTGTCGGGAGCAAAAATTGAGGATACGTTTTTAATTCACAGCGACGGAACCTTGGAAAATTTGACTTTTGATCCGAATTGGCCGAGTGTAGAAGTAGCGGGAAGGTTGCGCCCTGTGCCACTGGAAATATGGGACGATCGACCTTAGTCAATTTAACTTATCGCTTGAGTAGAGAAAAAAATACACTACCCTACAAAACTCATTAAACCGACTTACTTAAGCAAAAACAATGCCACATAAGGGTTTCCGAGCTTGTAGTCATGTAAAAGATTTTTCAAAACCTGCAAATTTTCACTCCGTATTGGTTTGGATCGGAACGATAGCAGCAGGCGGCGGAAGTTCCCCTCACTCTACCCCACAGCCCTGTCTTTTAGTCGGCAGTTTCTAGTTCCTCTAATTCTTGCGTAGACTGCCATCCAGCTTGCCAGAGCGCTCTGTCTTTGAGCTGTGCGGCGTTCAACCAAAAACGGACATTTGGATCGCAAGCCGCCACCATTTCTGCAAATACCCATTTACCTTCGTTTTTTCGGTTGACGACTTGAAAGTGTCGCCACCCCCAAGTTTTTTGGTGTGAAGTCCATCGGGAACCAACTAAATAAGGAAATTTTTGTTTTTTGCTCACAGTATTTTTGTGAAAAAATATATTAGAAAGCAAGTGAATTGTAATATAGCCATCCTAAATCCTTTGTGTAATTCTTGTAGGGGCAAACCCCCCCGTGGTTGCCCCCATGAGGCCGGGGTAGGCAAAGAAAGGTACTATCCCTACATCTTTGTACGATTTCTGCAAGGATTGCTATAACTCGTTCTGTTTGATGATATTAATTCCCTATTAAAGCTCGTCAAATCCTCTCCCCCTCTCCCCTTCTCTCGAACATACCAAATAATATAGATCCGCAGCAGCTTACATGAGAGTTCACCTAAACTCTATCTGCAAGTAGATGTGTTTATTGTAACTTGCAGCAGTTTCACATCGGGGTTCAAAAGTAAGGGCAGTTCAATGACTGCCCCTGTAATTAGTTATACCTATTGAATAGGATAATTTTTCAAGCGATCCACAAATAGCAAATTTATCCAGTACGAGCTAAATCGTGAATCTCAAATCTAAAAGCAAATAACCCAGGTTATAGTTGTGCAGAATAATCCTTTCTGTGAAACTTACTCAAATCTACTTTTAGAGCAGGTTTGACGTTCACTTCCTGTTTCTAGCAAGGCGGTCGGCCGCTTCTTTATCCACAGGCGTGTTTTCGAGCCCAACTTTCCCTACAAACATTTTTTCAATCTTAATCGTGTTTCATTGATCCTGTACAGCTCAATAAAAACGCACTTTTAGGTAAGATTGACTAATTTCTTTGATTCTGTCGCTACCTCTTGATGACTTTCCTGCTAAGGCTTTTGGCCTGATAAGTCCAGAGGAAGTTGGGGAAGTCGGAGGCGAACCGCATTTGTTTGCAGCCAGAGAGTGATAGCGTGCTTCCGTTGCGGCGTCACGTACTCTCCCGGTCGGATCACGCCAGCACAGACGCCGATGTTTTTAATAAGGGTTTCTCGCTCCGATGAACTTGCACCCTGTAGCAACCTGACTTGGGCTTTGATAAAATCCACGTTCATAGCTGAAAGTAAAAGTAAGTAAAGAACTCAGTTAAATAGCGATGCTTTGATTCCGATTGTAACTCTAAAACCACTTGGTATGAATCAAATTGATTCAACATCCCCATCCTGGGGATCGCGGGGTCTAGAGCTAGCCAACTTTATTTACTTTATCTGTTTTTGCTAGCAAAAGTGTCACTATGCTAGCAGTTTTGGCAGAATTATTTATAGTTAAGAACTGTTACAAATTTGGCTCGATTTCCACAATACGGCAGAGTTTAGTGCTAACGCTACTTTCCTGAACTCAAAAAGTTCAGCATTGTCTCCAACTCCTTGCCTTCCTAGGTTTTAGACTCCCCGATTGGGAAGCGATCGCTCCGGGAACATTCCTCTTCGATCGCCCCTCTTAACACCCCCACACTGCCACATCACCCTATTGATTTAGATCATCCCGTAGACTTGGCTGTGGACTATAACTTCAGGCATACGTGTTGTTACCGCGGCTACAATAAGCGAGCAAGTTTTTATTCTTGTTTCTCAAGAAAATATTTTTTGGATTTTCGTACAAAGCCCTTCTTTGTGTTAATTAAGGCAGCTTTGTCATCTCCGGGCTAACGAAGACTCACAGCTTGCGAATCCAGATAATTTGTACTCTGTGGTGGTGAATCTGTTTCCTGAATTCATTGGGGCGATCGCTCCTCCGCCAGAATTGCCAGTAACGGCTCATTTTGTATACTTCATAACAGATATGTCACTGTTCATAATTTAAAAACAGTACAAGTTTCAACAGTCTTCCATCCGTTTATCGCTCCTAATAGCCCACGAAGAGGGATAAAAAAAATTAACTCTGCATACCCAATTGTTTAAAGCGATTTTGCCTTAGCCACTTGCCTGAGACAGCAATTTGATATAGCCAAAATTGGTGATTATTTAAGTTTAAAATAAACTATAAACTTAGGTAATAAACATACTGAATAGAATTTAAAGATTAACTGTTTTACTTAATTTAAAATTAAATTGTTAGGTCTCATTCATAATTTCTAGTAGACATTTTAACACCAATGCTTATTGTTAATAACAACTGATTCGTGACGGTGCAGGTGCAGATTTAGGGAACTTTGGACGTGAATTTAAAATATTAATTAACCGGGTTGCACAATTTGAGACCTTGTGGGGAGTAGGGTTAGGCGTCTCGCCTGCTCTGAAAATACACGCCTTCGGGCTCATGGGTTGATCGCAAAAAAACTTAAAATCATCACGCTATTATGTAACCCCCCATTAACAGCTCATACGATATCTTTTACTCTACAAAAACTAACCTACCAGGCAGCATATAAAATCCCCTCGCGCAGAAGCTGCGGAGGGGAAATGGTGAATAAAATTATTGGTTTTAAATTATCGATGTGTAGATCTCTTTTGGCAGTATCAAAAGGTACCGAGCGATCTATCGACCTACTTCGGCCAGTCGCTAAAATAATTTCCCGGTGGGAAACCGAGAAATTATCAACTAAATCAACCTTTTTTCTGCTGGCGTTGGAGCTTAGTTTTCCAATTGGCGATCTCCTTCTGAGCCGGCTGATAACTCTTAGTACCCGACGGCACCAACGAAGCAGCTTCAACTGCCTCTTTCAGCTTTCCTTGAGAGCCACGCAACTGAGCAATTTTGAGAATACTTTCGCTCCACTCTCCAATTAACTGTTGAGCTTCTGCATACTTCGGCTGACCGGGCTCAATTTTATTAGCTTGCTGGATGCCTTTACTGTAAGAAGAGGCAACCCCCCGCTTAATTAGACGCTTAGCAGCCGATAGCAAAGCAATATTTACATCTTGGTCTTTGGATAGCTCCTCCCACTGAGCGATCGCCTGTTTCGACTGATTGTAAACAGGCTGATTGACATCCGGCATCAATTTAGCCGCGCCGATCGCCCCCTGGAAATCGCCCCGAGCAGCCCGCCCGTTAGCTATATCCAAAATCGTTAAACTCCAGCGCTCAATATCCTGCTGAGCCTGCGGGTAGAGCGGATCGCTAGCCGGAATCGTTCGAGCCTTAACCACCGCCCTATTAAAACTAGAAGCCGAACCATCTTTGAGGAAAGTTTTCGCCTCAGCCCACACCTGCTGGCTGGATGGTGGCTGCTTGGTTCCAGTCCCCGCTTGCACCGCCCGCGGTTGGTTCTGCGATCCCCCAGTACCAGTAAATTTTTGAGATCCAGAGTTTTCGGCATTTTTAGCAGGCGATCGAGGATCTCCTTCCTGCTGACCAATAAAAATTGATTTGTTCGTCACAAAAACACCCAACAGCAGCACCAAAGCCGTAGCTGAACTCCATAAAACTAGCTGCTGCAAAAATGACTTATCCGACCCCCCGTTATGCTCATCCTCCGGCTTTTGCAAGTTCGGTCGATCGCCCCCCCCATCAGCCGGGCCCACAGCATTTGGTGGCGACACAGGTGGCATCTCAACCGACGAATCCTGAGCGTTGCGAACTGCCGGAGGCACATCCATTCGAGCCGTAGCCATCGCCATTTGCGGGCGATCTAACCCATCAGCCGTACCAACCGCCATATTGCCGTTGCGTCCTGCCAACGCAGCAGTTGGTACCCCTGAAGCATCGGGCAAAATCACCAAATTAGCCTTTCCTGGAGGATTCACCACCATCAAAGGTTCTTGTTTCGGACGCAAATGGTGGTCACACAGCTCCGGCAGTCGATCGCTCAAAAAACGGTCTAAACCCTTAATCGTCATGCACTGTCCCGATCGCAGCCCCTCCAAAAGCGCCGTCGTAAAAAACCCCTGACGCAAAGCCGAAGTTTCCCGCGAAACTTGATTCGGGCGGCAAGAAAGCACCGTTGGGATTTCCAGTTCCCGCGCCCGATCGACCGTTTGAGAGCCGATCGTTTCCCCCGCTTTCACAATCTGGCTGCGGTTCATATCAACCAGCACCAATACCGTTTCCGTAGGAGCGTTTTTCAGAGTATTCAACAGCAACTCTACCGGAATCCCTGTACCCTGAATGTCAGCCGGATTGCCGTCAACCGGCATCAAATAATCCTTACCTTCATAGCTGACACCGTAGCCACTAAAAAAACACCAGAGTAAATCTCCCTGTTGCACATGTTCCGCGCACAGGCTTTGGGTCAATCTCAGAATATTTTCCCGATTTGGATAGGTAGATTGACCCCACAGCGACGGCGAGCTATCGGTCATCAGCAGACATCCATCCGGCGCAAAACCCGCCTCCTCAGTCAAAAAACCGTACAGCGCCTCTGCATCCTCTTGGGCATAACTCAAAGGCTGGAGTAACTGATATTGATTGATGCCTATTGCAATACAAGCGTGATTTTTCATCCCCATATGCCCTATATATATAGTGGACAGCTTGCACAAAACGATAACACATACCCGTTTAAGGTTATACCCACTTTCGTCAGCACTCAGAGAGCAGTTGACCGCAGGCAGAACTCCCAACAAGCCCCCCAATTTAGCATCCTAGAATTTTTAATTTTTATATTGCAGTAAAAATTTATATCCTGTGCCTGCCTTTAGAAAAATAAAGTTAAATTGGATACACAGGCCCTTCTATTTGACTTTAATTTCACCAAACTACACCAAAAAGGAATAACCTGCCAATGGTCTCTACCGCCAAAAAAGAAATCTCCCCCCACAGCGAATCGTTACTGAAGCAAAATCATCCCAAAACTCACAGCCACTATAGGTTTCAGGATTTTTTTGCCTTCGATCGCCAGATGGGTACAATTGACGACTGGAATGAGTCACGCAACATTTTTACCAGCGAAGACTTCATTATCGGTTTGGTGGAGGGGCTCGAAGAAGAAGTCGGCCCCGCGTCCTCTGTCATCATGTATACTATTGGTTGCCAGTGGGGACTCCAAGATTCCGAATTTTTTCAAAAATGGTTTAGTGCTGAATACAGCCAGAACATTCGCCAGTCAAATCTCATGTTTCTGCTAGAAACTTGGTGGTGGCCTTTCACGGCTCAAGGTTGGGGTCGCTGGGAAGTGGACATGAGCGATCGCAAACACGGCTGCATCTTCATCAACCTCTTTGACTCAGCAGTTGCTCGCACATTGGGCGACGTAGGCAAACCGGTTTGTCACCTATACGCCGGTTTGTTCGCCGGTTTCTTCGGCTCTTTAGTCAAAAAGCCTCTGAGCTGCATAGAACTTCAATGTTACTCAATGGGAGAAACCTATTGCAAGTTCCTGCTGGGCAACCCAGATAAAATTGATGCAGCAGCATTCTGGCTCAACGAAGGTGCCAACGCCCGCGATATTCAAAATCGACTGCAACACGGTGAAATATTGCGGTAAACAACCTGGAAAGGCACATCCCCTGCCCTGCCTTTCCTCCCACCAATTTCGCGATGAAAGTGCGATGGTGGATTTCTCCAGGCAGGAAGAAAGATGAAAAGTCAAACTTCATGGTTGGACCAATCTGTCCAAGAATTCTTTGGTCACTATAATTGGCTGGGAAAATCTTTAGAAACCTCAAATGGCTCGACCCCCGGTCAACTTCTGAGTTTAACCCAGCCCGTAGCAGACTTTTTTCAAGCTATTTCTTGGGAAGGAATTCCGGAAGTAGGTGCCCTACCCCTACCGCCACCCTTGCCAGTAATTTCTATTTCTGAACAAGCAGAAGTCACCATTGATGACCTATTTGACCTGTTTTAATCTGTGTGCCAAATGGAAAATAAAAAATAGGGCAATCCCTCATCCATCTTCCCTCACCCATCTTTCCTCATCCCTCAAAATCCATTAGTTAAACCCGTTAAATCCCGTACATAGCTCGTTGCCGAACTTCCTTCCTTTTATCAATTACCGATTACCACTTAATTAAAATCATGCACCCTGAGATTGAGGCGCTGCTAGATCAGGCAGAAAACCGCTTTTTAAAAGGCGAAGAACTCATGGCTTTTAAGCGTCAAGCTGTAACCCTTGTTCAGCGCTTAAAAATTTACGAATTTTTGCGAGAGAAGGAAGCAAGCATCTTCCAACCAGTAGCCAACAAACTACAAGAAACATTCCCCGACGAAAAACAAGAAACCTTAGAACGATCGCTCAAACATTGGGTGTTAGTCTTGCGGTACTGCGCTATGGCTATGCTGCTAAACGATCAAAATTTTCTGGAACAGCGCCTTGTAGACTGGCTTTCCGGCATAGTCGCAGCCCACCAAACTCAAAAAATCGAAGCAACTGTTTGTAATCTGCTGCAAACTCGTTTAAAAGAATTGCTTTCCGAGCAAGCCCGGGCTATATTGCAACCATTTTTTGACCAAGCACAGTCAATTATTATTGACCAAGGTAATAAATAATCAGCTTTCTTCCCAATTTCCAATTTCCAATTCCCGATTCCCAATTCCCAATTCCCGATGATTAATATTGCCGACTTACTCAAACAGCCCCGACTACCGGGAAACTACTTTGCCAGCGATGCCTACGTCCGAGGCGACCTCGAACTCGGTCTCCTCGAAAACCGCCGGGGCGATCGGCTTCTAGCACTCCCAGAAACACTGATTCAAGCCATTTATATCGGCTTAGAACAAGAAACAGGTCAAGCCTCTCGCCTCGTGCTTTTCAACTGCGGTCGCTGGTGGGGTAAAAACTTCTACGTGCGTTTTTGCGAAGAAGTTAGCGAATACTACGGTCAGCCAGTTTCTGAAATGGAAATGGTAGAATTTCTTCAGTCCTTACAGCAGTGTTGGAAAACTCATGGATGGGGAACATTTGAATTTGACCCCAGCTATTCCGAACAGGGATTTTTAATAGTAAAAATTGCTAACTCTCTTTTTGCTAAAACAGCTCCCAAGTCTAAGCGACCAGCCTGTTTTTTAGAAGCAGGTATTTTAAGTGCGTTCTTTAGTCAGCTTACGGGTCGAGAACTTCACTGTCTGCAAACATCCTGCGAATCATTGGGTTCGGACTGCAACCGCTTTATTTTAGGGCTGCGCGAGCGCCTCCAACCAGCAGATTCTATGGTCGAAGAAGGAAAAGACCATGAAGCTATTCTCAGTCAACTTTTTCAAAAAAACTGACTTATTTGACAGCTATTAGTTTGTTAATAGCTGTCAAATCGATTTTTGGGCAGCCATATTATCGACCGTATCATCAAAACTGTGAGTTAAATTATAAAAAAGCTCGTGAGTTAAAAAATAAGGTTTTAGCAATTCAAATAAAACCTGATGAGAACTAGCAGCTAGAAACTTCATAACTTACTCTAGAAACTCATAAAATTTAAAAGCCATCAAAACCTCAAACATTTTGCTAGAACTTAATGGACGCCAATGAACTTCTAACTCGATATGCAGCCGGCGAAAGAGATTTTAGACTGGCAAATCTGCGCGGCATTGTGTTGAGTCCGATCGATTTATACCGTTCCAGCGATGCCCCAACTCTAATTTTGGCAAACCTCAACCAACACCAGCAACGACCCTACTTAATCGGTGCGAACCTCAGCGGGGCGGACCTCACCAAAGCCCATCTGAGCCGAGCCAATCTCAGCAAAGCTGACCTCAGCGGAGCCAATCTCACCGGCGCCAACCTCATGGCAGCCAGTCTAAGCGGCGCCAATCTCATCGGTGCCAATCTCACCGGCGCCAACCTAGCAGGCTCTCATCTGAATTGGGCAAACCTGACCGGAGCAAATCTTCCCAATGCTAATCTCATAGGTGCTGATATGAGCGCCGCTAACCTCACCAAAGCCGTTCTCACCGAGGCTAATCTCAGTAAAGCATATCTGATTAAAGCCAATCTCAACGGGGCAAACTTCAAAGATGCTTACTTAAGTCTAGCGAGTTTGAAGGAGGCAGACTTGACCGAAGCACAGCTCACCGGAGCCGAATTATCCAAAGCCAACCTAGCCGGAGCCAACTTAACTCGTGCTAACCTCAGCAAAGCCAACCTTTTGAAAGCTAATCTCAGGCGAGCTAACCTCACTCAAGCCTATTTAAACGGCGCGTGCTTGATTGGATCAGACCTTAGCGAAGCTTGCTTGGATAGAGCCAATTTGTGCAAAGCAGACCTCAGCAAAACCTACCTGAGAAACATTACTTTGAATGGCAGCCACTTAAGCGGTATTAACCTCAGCGGGGCAGATCTGGGCGGTGTAGACTTGAGCCGCAAACTTTTAACTGGAATTAATATGGCAGAGGCATTGTTGAACGAAGCCAACTTGAGCGGTGCTTATCTGATGGAAGCTAACTTGAGCGGGGCAAACCTCAGCAAAGCCAACTTGAGTCTAGCCTACCTGATCAATGCCGACCTTTCTAATTCTTGCCTGCATGAAATTAACTTGACCAAAGCTAACCTGAGTAAAGCCAACTTGCAGAAAGCTGACTTGACAGGAGCCAACCTCCGGGGAGCCATTCTTACTGAGGCGGATTTGACGGGAGCGAAGTTGATTGGAGCCACTCTTCCTAACGGCACAGTTTATCGGCGTTAACTTGTCAACCCCCTTGATTATTTGCCGAGTAAAGTGCGGTTGATGTCCAGAATCGGAAAAAATAGGTTCCTTTCTTCCACTGTGAGATATTGTTTGAGAACCTTTTTCATCACATCGTAAGTCACGGTCGCACTATTTCTAACTTGAACAGCGCCTAAAATAGTTTGCAACCAAAGTAGTAGCCGATCGCGCAATCGTTCCGTATCATTAATCAACAGTGCTGCCGCCGAATGCCTCAACACCCGCACAATATCTCCACGGCACTTTTCAGTCATATCGTTAGCCCCCCGCCGAAATAAACCAGGGTCTAGAGAGAGCATTTGTGCTTCCACTTGCCGCATAATTTCTGTTTCAGAGGCTTGAATTTTTTTATAAGCACTCATCCGGTGATTCAAAGACTGAAAGTAGTCTTTCAAAAATTGGAGTTCTTCTGCACTGGCGTAGCGTCCGTCTGCTTCCATGCTCAAACGCGCAAGTTGGCTCAACATAGATTTTTCTCTACTACTAAAATACAAACATATCAGTTTTAAGCTTCTTTAGTCCGAACTAAATATTGTCCTACTTGAAAGCGGGTTTCATTAAGCTGTGTAACAATAGAACGAGTAATTAACTTTCCCGATTCTACAACTACTTGACCCGTAATTGGGTGTAATAAATCTTGCTGGGCCCGGCGGCCGATCAAAGCTTCGACATTTTCAATCGCATTAATGTACATCCCCGCAGGCAACTGTACAACCACACCCTCACCCATAATTTGAGCCTGACAAGCAAGTCGCGAATTGGCTTTAGCCGTAGTAATGACTTCCAACGTCCTTCTCTCGCGGCGGTTCATGTCCGACAAGCCTTCCATGCCTTCTTTAATGTAAACATGGCAGGTAGCGCACATTCCCCGCCCCCCGCATTCCTTGAGAACGTCTAAGTCTTTGGAAAGTAAGGCAGACAGGATATTCGATCGGGTTTCGACTGCTATTTCCTCCGCAATTGGATCTAGTTTAATAATTTTAACCATATTGATCTTTGCTCCTGTCAAGTTCAGTATTTAGCAAGTTACGATTAACTTATTTAAAGCGCAAAAAAAATTGGTTAACACTCAAAAAGGTTAAGATGCCTTGACGACAGCATCGGCTTCTGGATCTCTAGCCCCTATGGCATAACCGCACTTCTTTCTGTTTTGGTCATATCGCTGTTCCCTCGCCCCGATCCCCCAGCTTAGCCTTGAAAAGCTAAAACTTTAGATACTTTCTGGATGGCATTGAAAAAACTGTAATAGTCGCGATCGACTAAAATAGCAGCCACAGGTAGTTCCAGATCGGGTACCGGCATCCGGCAAGATTGATAGTGATTCCGAAGCTCAAGGATTTTAGTAGGTGCGACAGTGTGATCGCTCTCAAAGAGGCTGAGAATGAACCTGAGATAATATAGGCTGTACCTGGCGAGGGGTTCAAAAATTTGAATTTTTGTCAGAATTATTTACATATTTTAATACTAGCTCAAGCTTTTTCTATAATTAGACCGATGCAACATTCTAAGTACCGTATTTTAGGGCTAGTCGGACAAGGACAATTTGGTCGAGTCTTTTGTGCCAGCGTTCGAGAAGCTCCCGCCCAGGACTCCCGCCTCACCAGCCAACTGGTTGCTCTCAAAGAACTTAGTCATCAAAAAGCCCCAACTAGCGAATTCTTGCGAGAGCTGTGGTTTCTGATCACCTTGCAGCACCCGAACATCGTTACCTGCCGAGCTCTAGAACACACAGCTACAGGCAGGTACTTGGTTATGGACTACTGCGAGGGAGGAACCCTCCGCAACCTGCTCAAACAAGAGCGCCCCTTGCGTTTGCTCGAAGGTTTGCAGCTAGTCATGGAAGTTTTAGCAGGCTTAGACTACGCCCACCGCCGAGGCGTAGTTCACTGCGACATCAAACCCGAAAATATCCTCCTAACTTTAGGGGCCAAAGGTTGGTCGCCCCGGCTGTCTGACTTTGGCATCGCGCGTCGGCTGCCAGAAATTGGTACCACTCGCCTCCACCAAGAACTTTCTCCCGACGCTACCGTAGGTTCCCCCGCTTACATGGCCCCTGAGCGGTTTTACGGTCTTTTTTCCCCGATGTCAGATATATATGCAGTAGGCATTCTGCTGTTTGAATTGCTAATGGGCTACCGCCCTTTCGGGGGAACCCCCGGAGACTTGAGGTGGGCGCACCTGAATCAACGCTTGCAATTTCCCGACGCCATCCCCGAACCTTTGCAAGCAATAGTTAAAAAATCTTTAGAAAAGCTGCCAGCCCGCCGTTTTGCCAGTGCTTCCCAAATGGCTCAAGCTCTGCGACTGATCATGTACGACCCCGCTGTCAGGCAATTGGGCGACTGCATTATTCCTTGGGAAAGCCCCACAACCAGTAGTGATAAAAGTCTGAAGTCGGAAACTGACTCTTTGCTGGAAGTTGAAGAGGAAGAAGCATCACAGTCGGCTATTAATTTACTTGGGACTGCGCGCTATTCGCTTTCGCAGCCAAAGCCACTGATACTTCCTGCACCGTTGACCGCTTTAATTGCCACTGAAACGTATCTATATGCTGCTGTAGGTACAGAGGTCAAGGTTTGGTCTCAGCCGGGAAAACAGCTAGTTACAGGAGAAATTTCTACTTCTATTTCATTAATGGCGGAAATTGTGCGTGGCATTTTACCGAGTTCCCACGGCTGCTGCGTTCTTACTCCGCAAAAACTTTACTGGCTCAATGAGCGCTCTTGGGAGCCTCAGTGCCTGTTGGATATGGGTTTGAGGCAAGGCCCAGATGCTTTAAAAGCTGCTATTGACTCTCACTGCAACTGGTTGACAGTAGCGGTTCCCGGCGAACTGCGTTTTTATTCTTTAGCTGGAAACAGCACGGCGGGCGATCGGGAAAAAGCCCTGAAGCTGATCGCTACTGTGCCGTTACCAGAACACTATTTACCAGAATTAATGTTTTTGGATCGGCGACACGTCTTAGCCGTTTGGCCGGACAACGAAACAAAAAATCCCCAAACTATTTTTAGAGTTTACACTCGCCGCGGCACGCCGGTGGGTTCTGTGCGGTTATCTGCCAGCGTCGGACAGATCCTATTGACACCTGAGCCTTATACTTTGCTGGGAATTCCCCAAGGTGGTAAAGCGGCGGTGCTGTTGATGAAATTGTGGCCGCTCAAGGTAGCGCGAATTCCCCTGGAAAGTTTGCCCGTGTCTGCTTGTGTGGCTAATTGGGGATGGGTATTAGCAGATGTCGGGGGGCAGATAGAAGTGTTAAACAGTCAAGGAATTCAAGTAGGGAATTTTAGCAGCCCCTCCTCACCCCGGGCGATAGCTCCCTGGGGGAATAAAGGTTTGGTGATTGCTGTCAATACTGAGGAAGAGAGTCACTTGCACTTTTTAGATGTAGATGTTGAGGAGACCAACTCGCGCTCGCTCATCAAAGGCTGATAACTGGCGTAACTAAAGGAGTTTCGGGGTGTAATTGAGGAGAGTGTATTTGCGGGCGATCGATTCCTGGGAGTTTGATCAGGGTGAGAGTACCGTGTCGTGTCAGCTTCTGGATTTTGAATCAGAGGAATTGTTAAGGGCGATCGGCTCAATCGGAGACCCAAACGTCCCTCAGTAAAGTCCAAGTAATGCAGACACCTTATAAGTAGTAGGACAGAATTAATTACACAAAACTATGGGCTACAAGCCTTGTCTAGCAAAGAATCAGTGTGTAATTAATTCTGTCCACTTACTTATATATGACTCATGCACCAGCCTGCTTCTGTCATTCTAACCCCATGATGCAGCCTCACACCCTACACTCTAACTTTGCCTTACCTCTACTCCAAGTAAGCCCCATCATCGGGTCGAACCACTGAGCCCTTCTACTCATGCGCGGGAGATAGTCTGCCCCAAAGCCGTATTTTGCCCCAAAAAAAGACCCCATAGTTAAAAGAGGAGTCAGCCAGGGGATACCGGAGCGGTGAAGGACAGCCGAAACCCTTGGTGTGTATAGGTTCAAAAAAAAGTCAAAAATATTTTCGCAAAACGCTTGACAACTCTGGGGAGAGTTGATACATTAATAAAGCGCCAGAAG
>NZ_JAUPTE010000096.1:0-24175 GCF_036701705.1 Microcoleus sp. w1-18aA5
ATATGGCTCAAGCCCAACGTCTGGCGGGATTTGGCCTTAAACTAATTAAGGAGTTGTTTAGAATGAAATAGCCCTGAGCATTTGAGGATTTTCAGAAGGCGGCAGAGCTTTTTAAGCTGCAGGGGAGAATGGATTCTTATCAAGATGCAGTTTCTCAAATTAGAAAACTATGGTGTTAGTTGAGTTTTCAAATTGGGGAATTGGAAATTGGGCAATTGGGCAATTGGGGAATGGGGAAGGGGAATTGGGGAATCTGTAAGGTGCGCCATAAGCACCCTACACCTATAGTTAAAGTTAGCCAATTCTCAAGGCTGCATCGGCAGGTTGAGGGTTAGGAGCGCTAGGAATCCTAGATAAAGGAATTGCAAAGGCTGCATTTTGAACAGAGGCGACAGTAGAATTTTGTACCACAGTACCAGCCGCTGCCAAGTTAATGACAGTATTGCTTCCAGATTGAGTGAATGTAGTATCGGATAAATTTCCTGTCAAAGCAATGCGATCGCCTTCCTCTGGTCTAAAATCAACTATTGTATGACTTGTCGGGGGTAGGGTAATAAAAGGAAGAGAAGCAGGATCTACTCCGAGCAAAACAAAAGTATCTGCACCACTACCTCCTGTGAGAGTATTGTTGCCTGTATCTCCAATCAAAATATCATTGCCATCACCACCAATTAAGATATCATCCCCTTGACCGCCTCGCAAAAAGTCGTTACCAGCATCACCATTGAGAGTATCGTCAGCGAAATTGCCAATCAGAATATCGTTGCCAACACCGCCACTAATGAAGTCGTTACCTTTGCCACCGCGCAAAAAGTCGTCACCGACTTCGCCACTGATGGTATCATTGCCTTGGCTGCCATTAATTGCATCATCCGTCGGTGAACCGAGGATGCGATCGTTGGCGCTACCTCCCACTACACCGCTGGGATTTTGCTGAGAGTCTTGGGAAGTGACTTGATAGTTGTTGGGGGTATTTGGCAGTCTGAGCGCTCCCAAAGATAGATTTAGGAAATTGGTACTATTAATTAAATCGTTGAGCACATTAACATCGGTAATGATGCTAGAAACCCGACTGGGGACGATTCCTTGAACGACTTTTGCAGTTGAAATGCGATCGCCCTGCTGCACCGCATTCACCGTTTCAAAACCTTGAATAACATTGCCAAAAACAGCATAACTACCATCCAAAAATGGCAACTCATCCAAAGCAAAATAAAACTGCGAAGAAGCCGAATCCAAAGCATTAGAACGAGCCATTGCCACAGCCCCGCGATTATGCCGCAACTGGGGCGTCTGGGTGACAATTTGGTTGTAAACAGGTTGCGCGGCCCCTTGCGGCTTAATTTCCAAAGGAATAAAACGCGGCTGATTGGTCTCCGGGTCAATAAAACTACCCGTTCCCAATTGACTGGCTGGAATTGTAGTATCTCTGCTGCGCGGATCGCCTCCTTGCACTACAAAAGGCTCTGGCTGACGTACAACTCGGTGAAACATCACCCCGTCGTAAATGCCGCGTTCAACTAAGTCAACAAAATTTCCTGCAGTAATCGGGGCATTAGTGCCGTCTACTTCGATCACAACGGGTTGACCGTTAATTACCTGGACTACTATAGCTTTGCCTGTTAACGGGAGTGCAGCGCTCATGGGTAAATTGCTATTTGAGTGAGTGATCTTGGGGTTTTAGAAGCAATCCGGGAATTGCCTCTACCTATTTAATCAGAAAACTGTAAACTTGTCTTAAGTACAGTTCTAATTCTAAATTTATGATGTCGCGTCGCAAGTTTTTTAGCACTTTATTGGCAATTTGTCTAGTTTTTCTAAGTTTCAATTTTGCCACACCTGCATTTGCCCTCGGCGGTAAGCTTCCTCCGGTAAATCAACCAGCGCCGGAGTTTTCTTTGCCGACAAACAGCGGGGACGGACAAGTGTCCCTGTCGGATTATCGCGGTAAGTGGCTGGTAGTCTATTTTTATCCGAAAGACTTTACTTCAGGATGTACCATCGAAGCGCGGAGATTTCAGCAAGACTTGCCGAAATACTTGGCAAAGAATACTCAAATTATCGGTATTAGCGCTGATGATGTCGATTCCCATGCGGAATTTTGCGATTCGGAAGGTTTGAAGTTTCCGCTGTTAGCTGATACGGATGGTAAAGTGAGTAAAGCTTACGGTTCTTGGATGAGTTTTATCTCAGCGCGACACAGTTTTATTATTGATCCTGAAGGTATTTTGCGTGAAACCTTTGTGAAGATTAATCCGGCGATTCATTCTAAAGAAGTGTTGGCTCGCTTGGTGGAATTACAGGCTAACGGGTAATACTATTTTAGATTTTAGATTTTAGATTTGAATAATTGGGAATGATTGATGAAGCTTGTCTTTGTAGTTAAGACTACATTCCTCTGAACTTTCAGAGGATTTTAGGCTTCACTGCAACCGTTATCAGGTTGATTTGACCTCACATCTTGCACCATTCTCAATAATCCTTTTTTGGGTGGAATCTCCCAGGGCGGTTTCATTCTCTTGTAGGGGCAATCTCTCATGAAGATCCCCGATATTTGAAACATCGATTTCATCGTCCGTGGGGGGGCGGGCACTCTTGGCACCGCCCCTACAAAAGCCTGATTTTCGTGAGAATGAAACAGCCCTGTGGGATTTCCTGCCCAGCCTACAATAAAATCTACTCTCTGTGGAACGGGCAAGATGCCCGTTCTTGACAATGGTTCAACATCTAAGTTTTACGGGAAATGATGGCTGGTAACGCGACAAGCAATATTAGAGTAAATTTAAAATCTTAAATCGCCTGTCATGCCATATTCAATGAGAATTAAACTTGCTATTGGCTACAACAGATGCGGAAGAAGATTCATTGTCTGATAGATTTCTATTTCTGCTAGCCATGCGACGTTCCGGGTCAATTCCCTCGAAGGTTGGGGGCAACCAAACTCGGACTACCAACAACACTCCCAAAACCAGCAAAAATGCGCCTGTTGATAATATTTGAACCCAGGGAGTTTCCAGCACTCCCCGCACGATGACTTCTCGCAAAACAGATACTATACAGACTTCCACAGCCACACCTATCGAAACTCTTTGTTCTTGCAAGTAAATAATTAGCAGCCGAAATAATTCCACTAAAACTAATAAAAATAGAATGTCTGCCGTCACTTGCTGAAAATTCAAAGGAGGCAGCAGCGAGAAAAACATTTCTCGCAGTTCTAGCACCATGAAACAAAACAAACCAATACATAGGGAAATGACAATTAAGTCTTGGACTGTTTCCAGAGCGGTGACGATTAATTGCAGATTCAACCATTGAGGGGGGTGACTAGACGAGTTGTTTAAACGCTTTTCCATTGACACATCCTGCAACTTGTTTGACTTTCTTACAGCTTAATTGAACTTAGGTTAATCTTTGACAATTTACAGGTTTAATCTATTTATCAGTCTCATAAAATTTCGAGCGGTTGACAATTTCACACACACTTTTATTTGTCTCCCAGGTAGCTTGACATTTAGTAATACTTTATGCTATTTGAAACCGACAATAGGTAGCTTTGATATCTAAAAAATAGAAGTCTGAATCCTAAAATGCTGCAACTGCTATAAAATATGAAAATTGTAAAGAATTATTTACCACAGCTTGATACACTCAAGCTAGTGACGGTCGGCTTTAATCATAAAAAAGCCACCAAGTCAACCGAAAAACCCAAAGTAATCCAGAGAGGATTGAACACCATGGCATTTGAACTAGCACCATTACCCTTCGCCGCTGACGCCCTAGAACCAGCTCATATGTCGGCCAACACGTTTTCATTCCACCACGACAAGCACCACGCTGCTTACGTCACCAATCTGAATAAACTGATTGAAGGGACTGAAATGGCGAGCAAATCCCTTGAAGAAATTGTCAAGGAATCTGCTAAAGACCCATCCAAAGCAGGCATTTTTAACAATGCAGGTCAAGTTTGGAACCACAACTTTTTCTGGAATTCGCTCAAACCGGGCGGCGGTGGCACTCCGACAGGAGCTTTAGCTGACAAAATTAACGCTGACTTCGGCAGCTTCGACAAATTCAAAGAAGAATTCAAGACTGCTGCGACAACTCAGTTCGGTAGTGGCTGGGCTTGGCTGGTTGTGGACAACGGCACTTTGAAAGTCACCAAAACTGCTAACGCTGACACCCCGCTTGCACACGGCCAAACTCCGTTGCTGACTTTGGATGTGTGGGAACACGCTTATTATTTGGATTTCCAAAACCGCCGTCCCGACTACATTACTAATTTCTTAGATAATTTGGCTAACTGGGAGTTTGCAGCAGCAAATTTGGCTGCGGCGGCTTAGTAGCATCTTAGTTTGAGGACTAAAGTCCTCACTACAAAACGATAAAGTTTGTAGTGAGGACTTTAGTTGTGATGAATGAGAATTATTTAACCCAACTTGCTATTAGCAAACAAAAACAGCTTTCAACATTCCTTCGCCTCGGTCTGGTTGGAGTTCAAATCCTAGTTTTTTACAGAGGCTCTGCATCTTGTAGTTGCTATTGAGAATGTAGCCAACGATCGCCTGTAATTTCTCTTCCTGACCAATTTGCAGCAGCCGCCTCAATAATTCTGTTCCCAAACCGCGCTGCTGATAGCTATCGCTAACGATCAGGGCAAATTCGGCTTGGTTTGTGCCGTGGAGTTTGCTCAGACGCGCTACTCCCAAAATCCGGTGTTCTGAGCTTTCCGGGTCTTGACGATCGGCTACTAACACCATTTCGCGATCGTAGTCAATAAAACAAATCCGGGTCAAACGTTCGTGAGCGATGCGGTGCTTTAACTTTACCATGTGAGCGTAGCGCAAATACACGCTCTCTTCCGAAAGTTCTTCGTGGAACAGCACCATCAGCGGCTCATCTTCTGGGCGAATCGGACGGATGGTGATGGGACGATCGCCCTCCGTTGACCATTTTTGAACGTATTGCGTAGGATAGGGGCGAATCGCCGTTGAAATGGGGTTTTCCGTTGTTTGCAGAACAACGCGCGCATCAAGAGCGATCGCACCTTCAGGAGAAACCAACAGCGGATTAATATCAATCTCGGCAATTTGAGGTTGCTCTACAATCAGTTGACTGAAACGAACTAATAACTGTTCGAGTTGTACCAGGTCAATTGCCGATCGACCGCGCACTCCTTGCAAAGCTTTATAGATGCGCGTTTGCTCCATCATCCGGCGCGCTAGGGTAGTATTTAAAGGCGGAAGTGCGAGCGATCGATCTTGAAATACTTCCACTAATTGTCCGCCGGAACCAAACAGCATCACCGGCCCAAATTGTGGGTCAATACTGCTACCCAAAATTAGTTCATAGCCTTCCAAATGCACCATCTGCTGCACGGTTACGCCAAGAAACGCTGCAGGATCTATCGCCCGTACCCGCTGGGCGATCGCCTCAAAGGCACTAATTACAGCTTTAGCATCGCCTAAATTTAGTTGGACGCCTCCCACATCGGTTTTGTGAGTAATCGTCTCAGAATGCAGTTTTAGCACCACTGGATAACCCAGGCGATCGGCAATTTCCACAGCTTCGGCAGCACTCGCTGCAATTTCTGTCGCTACAGTGGGAATGCCGTAAGCTGCCAGCAACTGTTTTGATTCGTACTCGGTTAATAAAGTGCGATTGTTTTGGCGGGCAGCAGTCAAAATCTTCGCCGCAGTCGCACACCCGGAAGTCTCGATTTCGCAATCAGCGGGGAGAGAAGGCGTTTCGTAGATAGCGCGCAGGTTGTATGTGTACCGCCACATATAGTTGAATAACCTGACGGCGGTATCGGGATAGGGGAAAGTCGGAATATTTGCCTGATTAAGAATTTGCGTTCCCGCTGACACTTCCACACCGCCCATCCAGCTTGCCAATAAGGGCTTTCCGAGTTTGCTGTAAGACTTGAGTTTTTCTGCGGTTTGCGTCGGATTTGTCATCGCTTGTGGCGTCAGGATGACCAGCAATCCGTCACTATTGGGATCGGGAGCGACAACTTCTAGAGTTTTGGCGTAAAGATCGCTACTAGCATCGCCCAAAATATCGATCGGGTTGTGATGACTCCACTGAGGCGGCAAAAACTCATCAAGCTGCTGCAGCGTCTCCGGTGCCAGATCTGCCAGGGCACCGCCGTCGCTAATTAAGGCATCAGTGGCGATCGCCCCTGGGCCTCCGGCATTGGTGACGATCGATAGGCGGTTGCCCTGCGGTCGCGGTTGCTTGGCCAGAATTTCTGCCATGTCGAACAAATCGGAAATCGTATGTACGCGCAACGCGCCACAACGGCGGAAAGCAGCGTTAAGCACGTCATCGCTACCGGTCAAAGCTCCCGTATGGGAAGCGGCGGCTTGGGCGGCGGCGGCGGTACGTCCTACCTTGAGAATGATGATCGGTTTGTCGATCGCCACTGGGCGGGCGGCGGACAGAAACGAACGAGCATCACCCATAGATTCCATGTACAAAACGATACTGTGAGTATGGGGATCGTCTCCGAAATACTCGATCAGATCGCCCCAACCGACATCGAGCATAGAGCCGATCGATACAAAGGCGCTAAAACCGACATTTTCCCCCAAACTCCAGTCGAGAATCGAAGTACAGAGGGCGCCGCTTTGACTGATGAAGGCGACATTACCCGGACGGGCGATCGTACCTGCAAAAGTAGCATTCAGCCCAACCACAGGATTCATCACGCCGAGGCAATTTGGGCCGATAATCCGCATTCCGCCCCGACGCGCCTCGGCCATAACTTGCTGTTCTAAAGCCTCCCCAGCCGCGCCAATTTCTTTAAAGCCAGCAGAAACAATAATTGCCCCTTTCACCCCAGCAGCGATACATTCGCGGATCACTTGTGGCACCCCAGCAGCAGGCGTAGCAATCACCGCCAGATCCACTACTTCCGGGACGCTAGCAATGTCAGGATAAGACTTGAGCCCCAACACGCTGTGGCGCTGGGGATTCACCGGAAAAACTGTTCCGCCAAACGGATTCCGAATCAAGTTCCACAGGAGAGTACGTCCGACGCTTCCTTCTCTCTCTGTTGCGCCGATTACAGCCACGGAGCGAGGCCGAAAAATCCGATCGAGCGGATGACGCTGTTCTTTCCAAATATCGTGAGCCGGATCGCTCGCAGTGCTTTGATTTCTTGAATTTATCTGCATAATACCCTTGTTCAATTAATCAGCAATTAATATTGCTCTGCTTTCGATAACAATTCTCTAATCCAATCTGAACTATTTTTCTGCTATTCTTCTGCTATTTTTCTGCTTTTTCTTCCTCTTCTTCTGGTCTTCGCAGTTCGCGACCCAAACTCTCATTGCGCGTTCCCGACCGACCCGCACTTAAACAACATTTCCGTTGTCTAACTATTAGTTCGGAATCCAATTTTGTCAGAGCTTGCTCACAAATCCCAGAGGTTGTTCTGCCTACTATCTATCTTAATTCTTCCCACGGAATTAGCAAGTCAATTTTTGTAACAAATAGCGAACTGGGTATTTAAAATATTGAAATTAAATATATACTAGATGTAGTGGTCGAAGAAGAAAAGATCGATCGCTAACAAAAAATTGAGGTGAAAGCAAGCTATGTTTGCAGAATGGCACGGCTTTACTGAAGGCAACTGGACAAAGGAAGTCAACGTCAGAGACTTCATTCAAAAAAACTACACCCCCTATGAAGGGAATGCAGAATTTCTCACAGTAGCAACCGAAAAAACCCAGCAGCTTTGGCAAAAAGTTCTGGAATTAATGAAGCAAGAGCGCGAAAAAGGTGTATTGGATGTTGATACAAAAGTTCCCACATCTATCACGGCTCATGCAGCAGGATACATCGATCGCGACTTAGAACAAATAGTAGGTTTGCAAACAGATCAACCTTTGAAACGCGCGATTATGCCCTTTGGCGGAATTCGCGTGGTCAAGGCAGGTTTAGAAGCTTACGGCTATCAGCTCGATGGGCAAACGGAAGAAATATTTACGAAATATCGCAAAACTCATAATGACGGTGTATTCGATGTCTACACGCGCTCGATGCGTCTGGCGAGACGTTCTGGTATCATCACAGGTTTGCCAGATGCCTATGGACGAGGGCGGATTATCGGTGACTATCGGCGCGTTGCTTTGTACGGTGTCGATCGCCTAATTGATGATAAAAAAACACAGCAAGAATCACTCGAACTAGACGCGATGGACGAGGCGACAATTCGTTTGCGCGAAGAGTTATCCGAGCAAATTCGGGCATTGTTTGAGTTAAAAGAAATGGCGGCTAGCTACGGCTTTGATATTGGCCGTCCGGCAGCAAATGCACGAGAAGCTGTCCAGTGGGTTTATTTTGGCTACTTGGGAGCAGTGAAAGAACAAAACGGGGCAGCGATGTCTCTCGGTCGCGTATCGACGTTTTTAGACATTTATTTCGAGCGCGATTTGCAAAGTGGCGCGAGTTCCGAAGTGGAATTGCAAGAACTGATCGACCATTTTGTAATGAAACTCCGCATGGTGCGGTTTTTGCGAACTCCCGACTATAACGCTCTGTTTTCTGGCGATCCAACTTGGGTAACAGAGGCGATCGGCGGTATCAGCGATGACGGTAGAACATTGGTAACTCGTAACAGTTTCCGATTCTTACACACCCTGTCAAACCTCGGTACTGCACCCGAACCAAATCTCACCGTTTTGTGGTCGGAAAACTTGCCGGACAACTTCAAACAATTCTGTGCGAAGGTATCCAGCGACACGAGTTCTATTCAGTACGAAAACGACGACTTGATGCGTCCTCAATACGGCGATGATTACGCGATCGCCTGTTGTGTCTCCGCGATGCGAATTGGCAAGCAAATGCAGTTTTTCGGCGCGCGAGTTAACTTAGCTAAGACTTTGCTCTATGCGATTAACGGCGGTAAAGATGAGAAGTCCGGCGACCAAATCGCGCCGCAGTTCCCACCGATTACTACCGAATATCTCGATTATGACGAGGTAAGAGCGCGGTTCCACGACATGATGGCGTGGTTGGCAAAAACGTATATCAATACGTTGAATGTCATTCACTATATGCACGACAAATACTGCTACGAACGGCTGGAAATGGCCTTGCACGATCGCGATGTTTACCGGACAATGGCCTGCGGAATTGCGGGACTCTCTGTGGTGGCCGATTCCCTGTCGGCGATTAAAAACGCTAAAGTTAAGGTGATTCGCAACGAGCAAGGTTTGGCAGTAGATTACTCGATCGAAGGAGAATATCCCAAATACGGCAATAATGACGATCGCGTAGACAGTGTGGCGATCGAACTTGTGCAAAGTTTCATGAACGAAATTCGCCAGCACAAAACCTACCGCGGCGCTGTAGCGACTCAATCGGTACTCACGATTACTTCTAACGTAGTGTACGGCAAAAAAACTGGTAGCACTCCCGACGGACGTAAAGCAGGCGAACCCTTTGCTCCCGGTGCTAACCCGATGCACGGCCGAGATTCCTGTGGGGCGATCGCATCCTTATCTTCTGTAGCAAAACTGCCTTACAGTGATTGTCAAGATGGCATATCGAATACTTTTTCGATTGTACCGCAGGCCTTGGGCAGAATGGAGAGCGATCGGACTAATAACCTAGTTAGTCTTATAGACGGTTACTTCCACGATGGCGGCCATCACATCAATGTTAACGCGCTCGATCGGCAAACATTACTAGATGCGATGGAACATCCAGAAAACTATCCCCAGCTAACAATTCGCGTCTCCGGTTATGCCGTTAATTTCATCAAACTTACCCGCGAACAGCAATTAGATGTGATTAAACGGACTTTCCACGAACGTGTCTAAATCCCAGCAGAAAAAACTCGGCGGTTGAAACCGCTGCTTGCCAAACGAAGTCCGAGCTGAGGGGGACTCAAGAAGCGCCTACATAATTGGTTCTGCATAAGTCTTTTTTCGTCTAGTTTCGCTGTTGAACCATCAGGCCAGATCCCCCCTAACCCCCCTTAAGAAGGGAGGAACAAGAGTATTCTTGAATTCCCCCGACTATCTGGGGATTCAAGGGGAACCGTCCACTTCTCAAAGTCCCCCTTCTTAAGGGGGATTTAGGGGGATCGAGCCTCAGCAACCAAAGGAAAAATTCGCAAGTTTCCAGGCTTAAGTTAACACCGAGATTCCCTCATCCCTAATCTCAAAATCCCTACCAACAAACAGCAAATTAAATGTCGGGAATTGGTCGCATTCATTCAATCGAAACATTTGGTACCGTAGACGGCCCCGGAATCCGGTTTATCGTCTTCACCCAAGGCTGTCCTTTACGCTGTCTTTACTGTCACAATCCCGACTGTCGCAATTCCCACGAGGGTAAAGAAGTAACCGTCGATTATTTAATCGAGCAAATTACAAAATGTAAATCCTACCTGCGGAAAGGAGGCGTTACAGTCAGCGGCGGCGAACCATTGATGCAGCCGGATTTTGTCAAAGAAATCTTTACCCGCTGTCATCAAATGGGTTTGCATACAGCGCTGGACACATCAGGATTCTGTGTTTTAGACGTTGCTAAACCGGTTCTGGAAATGACCGATCTGGTTTTATTGGACATCAAATCCTACATTCCCGAACTGTATTACAAAGTCACCAATGTGTCGATCGAGCCTACTTTAGCAATGGCCAAATATCTCAGCGAAATTGGCAAACCGACGTGGATTCGCTTCGTTCTAGTTCCTCACCTCACAGATGCCATCGAAAACATAGAAAAATTAGCGGATTTTATTGCCAATCTGAACAATGTGGAAAAAGTCGAAGTATTACCCTTTCATAAAATGGGAGAATACAAATGGGAACAATTAAAACTGGATTACGAACTCAGGGATACACCTCCAGCTTCACCGGAACTCGTGCAACAAACTGTTGATATTTTTCGCAGTCGCGGGCTAAATGCGATCGGAGCTAGCGGTATATAATAATTACAAGACCGCGTTCACAAGTCACAAAAAATCTAGAAATTATCTGCGTTGATCTGCGGGTTCCCTACCAATTAAAGATTGAGGCAATAATTTTCCCGAAATAAACATCAGGAAAAATAACATGAAAGTTACCAATTTAGAAGAATTAGAAGTCCTAATTCAAAAAGTAAAAGCAGCCCAAGCTGAATTTGCCACCTACACTCAAGAACAGGTCGATCGCATATTCAAGCAAGCAGCTTTAGCCGCTAATGCCGCCCGCATTCCCTTAGCCAAGGCAGCAGTCAAAGAATCGGGAATGGGAGTTATTGAAGATAAGGCCATCAAAAATCATTTTGCCTCGGAAATGATTTACAACAAATACAAAAACGACAAGACTTGCGGTATCATCGAGTCCGATCGGCATTTTGGTTACGAACGCATTGCCGAACCCGTGGGAGTGCTGGCGGGAATCGTTCCTGTAACTAACCCGACTTCCACCACCATCTTTAAGTCTTTAATCGTGCTCAAGACGAGAAATGGCATTATATTTTCGCCCCATCCCCGCGCCAAATCCTGCACGGCTGCGGCGGCAAAAATCATCCTCGATGCTGCTGTAGCGGCAGGAGCACCACCGGATATTATTGGGTGGATTGACGAGCCCACTGTGCCGCTTTCCCAAGCTTTGATGCAGCACCCCGATATCAAACTAATTTTGGCAACTGGTGGGCCGGGAATGGTAAAAGCTGCCTACTCTTCAGGGCATCCCTCCCTCGGTGTCGGCGCGGGAAATACTCCCGCCATCATCGATGAAACCGCCCACATCCAAATGGCTGTAAGCTCAATTTTGCTCAGCAAAACTTTCGACAACGGCACGATTTGTGCTTCGGAACAATCGGTGGTTGTTGTGGATGAGGTGTACGATGCAGTGCAACTGGAATTTATCAAACGCGGTGCTTATTTCCTGAATGCTGAAGAACGGGAAAAAGTGCGGCAGGTAATCTTAATTGATGGTCGATTGAATGCCGAAATAGTCGGACAATCGGTGCAAAAAGTGGCGGAAATTGCGGGTTTTGTAGTGCCGGCTAACATCAGGGTTTTGATTGGAGAAGTTGATGCTATAGGTAAAGAAGAACCTTTTGCTTGTGAAAAACTTTCGCCGATTCTCGCAATGTACCGCGCCAAGGACTTTACTGAAGCAGTAGACAAAGCCGAAGCGCTGATAATTTTTGGCGGGCACGGACATACTTCTGTACTCTACACCGCTCCGCACAATCAGAAGCACATTCGTTATTTTGAAAGCAAACTAGAGACTTCGCGGGTGCTGATTAATACGCCTTCTTCTCAAGGTGCGATCGGCGATTTGTACAATTTCCGCCTCGATCCTTCCCTTACCCTCGGTTGCGGTAGCTGGGGCGATAATTCGATTTCTGTCAACGTGACACCCCATCACCTGCTCAATATCAAAACTGTAGCAGAGCGACGCGAGAATATGCTCTGGTTCCGCATTCCTCCCAAGATTTATTTTAAGTCTGGTTGTCTTCCTGTAGCTTTGAGGGATCTTGCAGGTAAGAAACGTGCTTTGATCGTGACGGATAAACCTTTGTTTGAATTGGGATTGACTAAGGAAGTCACAGATAGTTTGGAAGAAATCGGCATCGATCACTACACATTTTACGATGTGGAACCCGATCCTTCGCTGGCTACTGTTCGCAAAGGTTTAGAAATCTGCAATAGTTTCCATCCCGATGTGATTATTGCCTTTGGTGGTGGCTCACCGATGGATGCTGCTAAAGTAATGTGGCTGATGTACGAGCATCCAGAAATTGAGTTTGAAGGATTGGCGATGCGGTTTATGGATATTCGCAAGCGGGTATACGAACTGCCGCCTTTGGGTTCAAAGGCAATTATGGTGGCAATTCCAACTACTTCGGGAACGGGTTCGGAAGTCACGCCTTTTGCGGTTGTTACGGATGAACGATCGGGGATTAAGTATCCGCTTGCAGATTATGCTTTGACTCCGAGTATGGCGATCGTCGATCCAGAACTTACACTGAATATGCCCCGGAAACTGACTGCTTACGGTGGCATTGATGCGCTAACCCACGCTTTAGAAGCTTATGTTTCTGTGTTGGCTTCTGAGTATACAAATGGTTTGGCTTTAGAAGCGATTCGTTTGCTGTTTAAATACCTGCCCAGCGCTTACAAAAATGGTGCTAATGATCCGAAAGCGCGGGAGAAAGTACATTATGCTGCTACGATCGCCGGGATGGCATTTGCTAACTCTTTTCTGGGGGTTTGTCACTCAATGGCTCACCAATTAGGTGCAACTTGCCATGTCCCTCACGGTTTAGCGAATGCGCTGATGATTTCCCATGTAATTCGCTACAATGCAACGGATGTTCCGTTCAAACAAGCGATTTTTTCTCAAAACAAGTATCCTAACAGCAAGTGGCGTTATGCTCGAATTGCGGACTATCTGAATTTGGGCGGCGATACAGAAGATGAAAAAGTTGAGAAGTTGATCGCAGCGGTGGAAGATCTGAAGCGTCAGGTAGATATTCCTAGCACGATTCAGGAGGCGATCGCCAGTCAGGGAATGAGTGATGATTTCTTTTTTGCTCGCGTTGAGGAAATGGCCGATCGAGCTTTTGACGATCAGTGTACCGGAGCTAACCCCCGCTATCCGCTGATTGAAGATTTAAAGCAACTTCTGGTGCAAGCGTATTCTGACGCTGACACTTCTGAACTCAATCGAGAGTTAACTTTAGTGTAATCGGCGCGGTGCAATAGATTTCTCCCGAAAAGCCTGTCAATGGGGGGCAGGGTGTCTAACCCCTAATCCCCACAAGACTTTCTGGAGAAATCTAACGCAGGGTTCGGTGGTGAAAATAAACCCCGAAGCAGATCAAAATACCAAGTAGGAATTGAAAAAATCTGAAATTATGTTATGATTTTAGAGGTAACTATTTTACGAATTTTGTAGTTTCAGTGGCTGTTCGCGCGATGACCTCTTCACCAACCATAGCACCCGTTCGATCGAGTCAAGTTACCCGCAAACCTTATCCCAACTATCGGGTAATAGTCCTCAACGACGATTTCAACACTTTCCAGCACGTTGTGGAATGTTTGACGAAATACATTCCAGGCATGACGAGCGATCAAGCTTGGAAACTCGCCAACCAAATCCACCACGAAGGCCAAGCCACCGTCTGGGTTGGCCCGCAAGAGCAAGCAGAACTTTATCATATGCAATTGAGCCGTGCAGGACTGACAATGGCTCCGCTAGAGTCTACTTGATAAGTGTCTAGATGGCCGAAAGTTCGATCGATTGTTTGTCGCTAATTAATCGGAAATTGATAGGATGTCCGGTGAGGCGACGGAGATTGGGGTTAAGAGGCGATCGTAATTTTGCCAATCATCCCCGCTTCCGTATGTCCGGCTACCGTACAGCGCAGGTTGTAACTTCCCGATTTCATCGGCACAAACACCCATTCTGCCATAGCGCCCGGTTTAAGTTCCAGTTCGTGAATACTTCCTTTAATTTCTACCTTACCCGCTTCAACTTTTTGAGTCCAACTCGCATCAGCAAAGTTTTTGGCAGTGAAATAATGTTTCTGCGAACTGGGATTTTTCAGCACTAATTTATAGCGCTTGCCCGATTCAAATTCTAGCTGATTGGGAAAAAATTTGAGTTCCCCAGCTTCGTTACCTAAACTAACAGTAATTTCGGTGACTGGTTGGCGAGACAAATCACCGGCCGCACTAGCAATTGCCGCCGGCATCAAGATTGTGCTCAAACATAAAATTAGTCCCAAAAGTGCCTTGAGAGCTTGTTGTAACCGCTGGCTGCGGTAGAATTTGCCTAATTGCAAACCGAGTAAATTGATCATGGCTGTTATGAATCCTGTTAACTATTAACTGACTAATAAATAATGACTAATGACTAATGACTACTGACTACTGACTACTGACTTAATTCGATCGCCAAACTTCATCCCAAGGCCCGCCCCCAACTTCCAAACCCGATAAAGAACTTTGAGCCTCTAAGATAATTCTAGAACGCTGCTTGCCATTGTTTTCAACTTTTCCCCCCAACAACTCTCGCAGTTGCAAGCGCAATTCGCCGTGCGTCGTATCCCGGCAGCAAAAAGCCATACCTTTTTCTGTCGGAGTTCGCACATAAGTACCAGAACTGTTTGTAGTGCCAATTAACTCAACTTCAAACTGACTATTTCTAGCCTGCATTTTCCAGCTTCCCCAAGGCTCAATATTCCAACTAACTTCCGAATTCCAAGGCACAAATTCGTAAAATTTGCCTCGGTAATGCAGACAAATCATTGCTACCGATTCCATCCACCACAGCACGCCCCGCTTGCCGCCACCTGCGGTTAAAGCTAAATCCTTTTCGCCTTGAAAAGAATTGCAATTAATCCAAAACCACTTTTGCGGAAAAGCACCGCCCCAGTTTTTTTCGCTGTAAGCGGGAGCATCTTTAAATTCGTAGCGTTCGCCATTCCAATCAATCCAGCCCGTGGCTAAACCGTGAGCCATTAAAATTTGCCATCCAGGCTCAAATACGGGAAGAAAAGATAGCATTCCTGCAGTAGATTTCTGGAGTTCCTGAGAGTTACCCCAGCCATAAATAGGTTGAATTTCGTACTGCCAAAAACAGTGGCTGCCACTTCCCGGATCGTGCAGATAACCTTGATTTAAAGTAGCAGTAGCTTGATAGCCTTCTTCGACGCGGCTGTCGAATACTTGCGGCTCTAAATATTGGGGTTTAATTTGTAAATCTGTTTTGCCCCAATGTCCGAAACCTAAGCTTTCTCGATCCGCCCAAAACTTATTTACATTGGGAAAGGTGCGACACAAATAGCTATCTTTCGGGCCGAGAATCTGAGCTGCACCGCCACTGTAAGGTTGACCGCCTCTGGGATCTTCGATGGAATACATGAATGCAAAGGATTCTCCGTGAATCGGTAATGTTATTCTGTAGTACCAGCCTTCAAAAAAGCGGCGGGAACTGCCGTCCCAGTGGTAGCCACTGTGGGGAGTTTCAATAGTTTTGAGTTTTGAGAGTGAATTTGACATAGAATTACCAATAGCAGAAAGAAGAGTCATTAGTCATTAGTCATTAGTCATTAGTCAGTAGTCAGTAGTCATTAGTTAACGGTTAACAGTTAACAGTCAACGGTTAACAATGCCCAATACCCAATGCCCAATTCCTAATGGCTAATGACTAATGACTAATATGATAGGTTATTAATTATGTCTTTAGCACTTTGGCGATCGCCCTTAGCTCGCGCGCTCCACCGCAATCGCAGTCTTGCTTTTTCCCGCTACTTGCAACTAGCAACGGTTCGGGCTACCGGGCGACCGGCTAACCGCACTGTGGTGTTTCGAGGCTTTTTAGCAGATACTAATCACTTAAAGTTTATTACAGATATTCGCAGTCAAAAGGCAGAGGAAATTAACCTCTATCCTTGGGGGGAAATTTGCTGGTATTTCCCGAAAACTCGTGAACAATTTCGGATTGCTGGAAAGCTCGTTTTGGTAGGGGCAGATTATCCAGAGGCAGAGTTGTTCTCATTGCGGTGCACAACTTGGCAGGAGCTTTCTGAGGCGGCTAGAGCGCAGTTTGCTTGGCCGCAGCCGGGGGATGACAAAGCCGAGGCTAGTGCTTTTGATTCTGCTTCCCCAAATGCGATCGAGCCGCTGCCTAATTTTTGCTTGCTGTTGTTGGAACCGGAAACGGTGGATTTGTTAGAGTTGCGGGGGGAACCGCAAAACCGATCGCTTTATCGGCGCGACGGGGAGGGAAATTGGTCTGTGCGATCTGTTAATCCTTGAAAAAGAAGTCATTAGTCATTAGTCATTAGTCAGTAGTCATTAGTTATTGGTTATTAGTTATTAGTTATTAGTTATTAGTTATTGGTTATTGGTTATTTGTTGTCAGTTCCAATGCCCAATGCCCCATGCCCCATGCCTAATGCCCAATGCCCAATGCCCAATGCCCAATTCAAATTTTAGATGCCGGTGCCGTCAAAAAACTCTTGAATTGCTTTATCTTTTAACTGACAAGTGGTAGCAACAGCTAATTGGGTTTTTTCAGCTACAGCTACATTGCTGGTTTGATTTAAAGTTGGGAATCCTGAAGGCGAATTGGGAACAGAATTTAAGGAGACAGATGCTTGAGGAAGCAAACTTTTTACTTGCTGTTCGAGGGATTCGATACGATCGAGCAAAGAGCGAATTACCACAGCTTCCGAATCCGGCAAACTGCCGTGTTCTAGGGGATTGACGCGCACTCCCGATCGATAGACGATGCGGCCGGGAATCCCTACCACTGTGCAGTCAGATGGTACGTCGCGGAGTACGACGGAACCGGCGCCGATGCGGACGTTATTGCCAATTTGCAGATTGCCGAGTACCTTGGCGCCGGCACCGACAACTACGTTTTCGCCGACGGTAGGGTGACGCTTGCCGCTTTGTTTGCCAGTACCGCCAAGGGTGACACCTTGGTAAATTAGGGCAAAATCGCCGATAATCGCTGTTTCGCCGATCACAACCCCCATACCGTGGTCGATGAATACGCTTTTGCCGATGGTTGCCCCTGGGTGGATTTCAATTCCGGTCAAAAAACGAGCAATGTGGGAAATCAAGCGGGGGATGAAGGGAAGTCCCAACACATAAAGCCAGTGTGCGAGGCGGTGCAGCACTAGGGCCTGAAGACCGGGGTAGCAAAACAAAACTTCCAGCCAGTTGCGAGCGGCAGGGTCGCGATCGAAAATTATACTGAAGTCAGCTCTAAGAGTCTTTAGCACTTTCGGAGTTACCTATTTTGGTTAAACACGCCACTTTCGATTTTACATTTTACTGGATGGCGGAAGTGAGCGGTCGATCGGGAGATTGGGTAGTGGGAGATTAAGAGAGTGGGAGATTGGGGAAATTGGGGCATGGGGAATTGGGAATTGGGCATGGGGCATTGGGAATTGGGCATGGGGCATTGGGAATTGGGCATGGGGCATGGGGCATGGGGCATTGGAACTGACAACAAATAACCAATAACCAATAACAAATAACAAATAACAAATAACAAATAACCAATAACTACTGACTACTGACTACTGACTACTGACTACTGACTATTCCTGTACTGAGATTGTATAGTTAGACTTGACTCCGGGTTCGACAGTACCTACCCAAATCCTGTAAGAGCCTGCTTGCCAGTCAGAATCAAGTATGCCAGCATCTTTATTCTGACCTATATCGTCTCCGCAGCGCACCGCATTACCGGGGCCTTGTACGAGTAAGGTTGTGTCCTTGCCTCCGCTGTTGACTTGGAGCGTGAGTTTTGAAAATTTTTGCTGCAAGACTATGATGTGGTCGGGAGTTGGGGTGGCAAAACCCAAACATTTGTTTTTGTGGCGATCGGCGTTGGCTATGACAGATAGAGAGTACGATCCGCCTGTAGAACCTCTCAAAACTGCTGTTGGGGCTGCAAAACCTCGCGATAAAGTTAAAGTGCCGAAATTGGCTGTTTCTGCTAAAACTGGTAGGGCGGCGATCGCGGCGATCGCAGCCAAGAGCGCACCGTTTTTGAAATTGGCTCGCTGATTAAACAACATGGTAATACTCCTCGGTCACAACTTAAAATCACAACTCAGAATTTACCCATCGCAGCCCCTTGAATACAAACTATGGAGGAAGAATAATTTTTAAATTAGTTCAAAACCTCCTGGCTTCTCTTCCTTATGTCTATCAGGACAATCCGTGTACGATCGCGCTCGGTTGTGCCAGTCGGATTTCTGCCACAGGCGATCGACTCATATCCGAAATTGTACGGTGTCAAGATGATAAATTTGATACTCCTAGCATTCCTGTTGGCGATCGGTTCCCTATTGACACAGGCCTTGGTATTGTTACCTATAGGTCTATCTGGCTGGCTCCACCTCCCTAATTGGCTGAGCCTGACCTTGATTTTTCTGGGTATTTCTTGGTGCTTGGGGGATTAGTGAGCAGTCATGAGTTAATTAGTGATTAGTCAAAAGTTAACGCTTAATCATTCCGTTTCCCCCAACGGGCAAGGCACGATCGTCCCCGGTTTGATGATGTATACTTCAAAATTGACAATTCAAGAATCTAAAATCTAGGATTTGACATCTACCTATAGAATGATGCAACGACAAGTTTATTCGATCTCAGCATTTCACTCTTCTGACAAAACCCTGGCGGAAACTCCTAAGAAACAGGAGCGTCCGATACACCGGGCGATCGTGTTAATGCTGGTGGCGACCGGTTTGCTGGGCCTGCACGCTAGTCGGCTGGTGGAATTGCAACTGATACAAGGGAAGCAAAACCGGGAAAGAGCCGAAAACAATCGCGTTCGCCTAGTTCCCATGCCGGCGAATCGCGGACACATTATCGATCGCCAAGGCAAGTTACTAGCGGCAAACAATTTAGCTCGATCGGTATACTTGTGGCCGAAAGAACAAACGTCGGAAGAGTGGAAAGCGACAGCAGAAAAGTTGAGTCCGTTGGTTAAAATCCCGGCACAAGAAATTTTAAAAAAATTAAAAGAGGTCGATCCTCAATCCTACAGACCGGTGCGGCTCAAGCAAGCAATGCCGCCAGAGGTGTTTGTGCCACTAGCAGAAGAGGTGGGACAAATGCGGGGAGTGGAAGTGCGGCCAGAAGCGAACCGCTACTATCCCGAAGGCAGTTTGGCCGCTCACGTGATCGGATATATTGGCGAAGCTACCGCAGCAGACTTAGAAGATCATCCCGAATATCCGATGGGGATGATTGTCGGTCAAATGGGCATAGAAGCGAGCTCAAACCAGAAGATTGCCGGAGTTTGGGGCGATCGGCTGATCGAGGTAAATGCCCAAAATCAAGAATTGCGACTGATGGGAGATACACCGCCCAAACCCGGTGAGGCGGTGCAGCTAACCATAGACTTGTCCATGCAAAAAGCAGCCGAAAAAGCCTTGGGGCAGCGCCGGGGAGCAGTAGTGGCGCTGGATGTCAAAACCGGGGCGGTATTAGTTATGGCCAGCCACCCGACTTTTGATCCCAATCTGTTTACGCGAAAAATCACTAAGGATGAGTGGAAAACTCTTCAAGACCCCGAAAATCCATTTTTGAATCGGGCCATGCAAGGCTATCCCCCCGGCAGCACCTTTAAAATTGTGACTTCCGTCGCGGGCATGGAGTCGGGCAAATTTTCGCCGGACTCAATTCTCGGTACTTCTTCTTACATTACTGTGGGGGGAATTGATTTTAACGAACACAGCGGCGGTTACGGCGACATCGGCTTTCGGGATGCTTTGGCTTTCAGCAGCAATACATTTTTTTATCAAGTGGGGATTAGTACGGGGCCGGAGCAAATTTCTAAGTGGGGACACCGCCTGGGAATTGGCAAGGATACGGATTTGAATCTTTTGGGGCTAGGTGGCGGCGATTACGGTCAAATCCCGACGCCGGAGGAGAAGGAAAAACTTTATAAAGAACCTTGGTATGCGGGTGATACGGTAACGATGTCGATCGGTCAGGGGTTGGTGTTGATGACTCCTTTGGAGGGGGCGGTGATGGTGAGTTCGATCGCTAATGGCGGTTATCGGGTGAAGCCTCATCTGTTAACTTCTATGACCGGCACAGCGGAGACTAAACGGGTACATACGGGGATGAAACCTTCAACCATTCAGGTGGTGAAGGAAGGACTGATCGCGGTAGTTGCCCAGGGTACGGGACAGGGGATGAATGACGGTACGATTCCACTGACGGCGGGCAAAACAGGGACTTCGGAGGTCATCGGACAGGAGGATCACTCTTTGTATGTCGCCTTCGGGCCCGCTGACAAGCCGGAAATTGCGATCGCCGTGATTGTGGAAAATGGCGGTTATGGTTCTGTTGCCGCGGCCCCGATCGCCAAAGAGGTGTTTCAAGCTTATTTTGGGCAACAGAAAAAGGGGAAGCAGTCAGTAGTTATTAGTCCTTAGTCCTTAGTCCTTAGTCAGTAGTCATTAGTCTTTAGTTATTGGGAATGGGGAATGGGGCATAGGGAATTGGGCATAGTTTCTTCCTTCTTCCTTCTTCCTTCTTCCTTCTTCCTTCTTCCTTCTAACTAATGACTACTGACTAATGACTACTGACTACTGACTAATGACTACTGACTAATTCAGCCGCATAAATATAGTAGCTTTGCGAATTCCTGTTATTTCTCCCGTACTGGTGACAGTAAGCGATCGCAAGTGATCGAACAATGGTCTTGCCGAAAGTTCAATTAACCTCAACAGCGGGATTTGTTTTTCCCAAATTGGTCTGCTGGAGGGCCAGTCTAAATAAAAATAGCCGTCGTTAGATGGCGGTAGCGGTTCAATGCTGGTTTGAAAATCTTGATTGGCAAATAAAGAGCCTGTTTCTGCTGCTTCTAGTGCTGCGTCCATTGCTTCTACTGAAGTGGTGAAAATTTCGTATTTGCCGACGCTGGCTCGTACTCCTTTTGCCTCGGTTTCGATCGCACTTTTTCTATTATTTTCTTCTCCATAATTTGGGTTTGTTGTCAACTGCGTCCAAGCGGTAATTTTCTGATTTCTGAGAGTGAAGCTGCCGATGCTGTATTCTTTGCTGCGGGCAATTTCATCGAGTTTATCGATCGCCTTTTGGGAATCAGGAGATTTTTCGGCGGCAAAAATCCAGTCAGCACTATTTGAGGAATTCGGAAGCACTGCTAGAGCGTATTCTCCTTGTACCCAGTTAAATATATCCTGTGGCAGGTTGACGCCCCAAACTTGCTGAATATCTGCGAAAGTGCGATCGACTAAATTTGAGACTTCTGCATTAGTGGAAACCGCCGATGACAAATCAGCCCAAAAATTCCTTAAATCGGTGCTGGCGACCGCGAAAGGACTGGCTGAGGGAATGTATTGCAAGGCTTGCACAGGTTCGGAGAGTGTTGGAGAAGCTGTGTTTTCTCGCGATGTCACTAAAGCAGTTTGAGCCAGCAATCCCCGTCGGTTGACTCCGACAGCAACTGCGAGAGAATTAAAAAAAACTTGGAGATTTTGCTCGGTTGCTGATTGCGGGAGATTGACAAATGCTAAAGCGATTCTGCCTTGATTTAGCTGCTGCAAAGCTTTCTGATATTCGGGGGTATTGTTGAGAGTTAGGTTGGCTGATTCAACGTTATTAATTGCATCTCGAATCACATTTGGGCTATTGGCAAATAAAACAAAATTTTGGTTATTCCCAGAATTTAAATGTCCGTTGATGGCTGCTGTTGCGAAGCTGGATGGCAACTTGGAAGTCGGCACAGAAAACTGGTTAAAAGGCGAAAGTGAAGCAGATTTTTTCTTGGTTATGGGTGCTTGTTTATAATTAATTTTCACGCCTTTATATATTTCCGACTGCACTGTTTTATCGGCACGAGATTGTTGGCGCCAGTAGGAGTCGAGAAATTTTTGGCTGCGATCGACCTTTTGGGAGGAAACCGCCAGCAAAAACCCGGCTTGTTGGCCGTTGCTGCTGTCGCCATCGAAATCTGGCGTTGTAACGGCGAGGGTTATTTCGTCACCTATCCAAGGTTGGATATCTCGACTGTAATCGAGGCCTGTATTGCCGAGGAGACTTTTTTTGATTTGCTCAAATTCTGCGTGCGATCGACTTCTTTCTTCGGGAGTGGCAAAAACTTGTCGCAATGCTTCGATGCGATCGGGATTTACCAGCATTGAAGCTAACAAAGGTGCTTGTTTCGAGACAAACACAGCCGCAGCCGGAGTAGTTGTCGGCCCGCCAGCGAGCAAATTCAGGGGAGTTTGAGTTGTCAGCCAGTAAAAACCCCCCGCACTCAAGCCTAAGAGTGCCAAGACGCCAGCAATGAGGAAAGAAAAGAACGATCGCAATTTCATCGGCAAATGACAAATTACCACAGTCTCTGATTATACACCCAGAACCCGGACTTGTTTAAGAAGTCGGGGTTCTCGCCACATTGTTAGTTTTCAAGTGTATTGGGTAATCTAGCTATCAGATTTTCCAGCGATAATTGAGGCAATTCTGACAGCAGTAATGATAAATTTTCTGGGGATAAGCCGAGCAAATTGGGGATGAGATTAACCGGGCGTTCTTCTTGTCCTGATTGGCTGAAGCGGTTGTTCAAAACACTTTCCGCTAGCAAATTTTGGACTTGTTGGCGATCGGTTTGGGCGATCGGCAGCATAGATAATTGGACTAACAACATAGTAAACTCGGCAGTAGGTAGAGCCGATACCGGGCGCAAAAAGGTGACAGTTAGCGGGTCTAACTCCCCAAATCTTACCTGCAAGAAACTCTCTAAAATTAACCGCTGTCCTTGTTCTCTTCCTTGCTCAAGACCTTGTTCTCTTCCTTGCTCAAGACCTTGTTCTCTTCCTTGCTCAAGACCTTTTACAATACCTTGTACAAGACCTTGTTCTCGTGCTTCTTGTAACTTTTGTTGAAAAAGGGGTACGATCGCCATAACTAACTCCTGATCTTCATCATCCATTGTGGGATTAGTTGGTGTATTCGCTTGCAAATTTTCCTGCAAGATGTAAAGTAATTGTAGCGCATTAGCTCGAATTGAAGCATCAATGGGAAATGCAGTTAATTCCGCGATCGCCCCTTGCTGCACCCTGCCCCTACCCAACATCCGCAACCATATAGTCTCTGGAGTCCTCGGTAGCTGGTGAATAGCGATTAACCCAACTCTCCAAACCTCCGATAAAAAATAAATTCCCCTCCCCCAGCCCTCAGACTCTTCGGAAGTCCGAAAACCAAAACTATTTAATAAAGCTTCCGAAGCAGTGGGAGTGAGAATCCACAACATCGGTAATTGTCTTTCCTCAAAACGTTGATTTTCTCGATTAGCCCGCCGCCCCAGTTCTGCCCTACTATTTAATAACTTAACGACACAGCTAAAAATTCCCTCAGCAGTCACAGGATTGCGAAACGGTTCAATTATCGCCGCCGTTGCAGCCATTTTACCTAACAAACCCAAACTTTGGACATATTCATATTCGCTCTCAAAAGAAGTTGGTTGAAACCAAACATCAATTTCTCTAACTTCAGCAGTGACATTTTTGCTCGTTTCTACTTCTCCAAGAGGCGACAATAACTCTTGCAGGTATTCTTTTGCAAACTGATCGTGGGGAAACTTAGGAATGAAAAATAAATAACTTAATGAATTACTCAGGTTGGGGTACGGCTCGATAATTCCATTTGGGCAAATAT